>CAYNGN010000017.1:0-13838 GCA_964396615.1 uncultured Thiothrix sp.
TAAAACACATTTCAGTTATTATTTCCTTCCTTTAAAACATTAATTAAAGGAATAACCAAACACCACCTAATATATTTGCTTCAAACGTATTTACATACTATTTCGTTGACAAGTCCTAAAGTCCCACTATCATGTTTAAATGTTATTACCGAACGCTTCTAGATACGCAAACAGATAAAAAATTCCCGTAACGCTCAAACATTAGGCATCAGAGGTCAAAATATGCGCTGGAGAGATAAAAGACGTAGCAGCAATATTGAAGATAGAAGAGGTGGAAGAAGACAGCGGGGCAAAGCAATTGGCGGAGGGCTGGGTCTGATTGCCTTAATGGCCGTCTTCCTTTTTTTGGGTAAAAATCCACTGCAATTGCTTGAAGGTAACTCCCCTTTATCAAATCAGCAAACACAAACCTCCAATGCAAAGAATGATGAAGAAGCTGCCTTTGTTTCCACAATTTTAGCCACAACCGAAGATGCATGGACTGCTATTTTTAAGCAAAAAGGCTACCGCTATAAAGCACCAAAACTAGTACTTTTTACCGACCAAGTAAATTCTGCCTGTGGTATGACTTCATCCGCAACAGGCCCCTTCTACTGCCCAGGAGATGATAAAGTTTATATTGACTTAGGCTTTTTTCATGAACTTGCCCAAATGGGCGCACGCGGTGACTTTGCGCGTGCTTATGTCATCGCACATGAAATAGGCCACCATATTCAAAACCTGCAAGGCATTTCAATGAAAGTGCAAAATAAGCAACGCCGTG
Source organism: uncultured Thiothrix sp. (assembly GCA_964396615.1). Taxonomy (GTDB): domain Bacteria; phylum Pseudomonadota; class Gammaproteobacteria; order Thiotrichales; family Thiotrichaceae; genus HyVt-477. Next base: position 764 of record CAYNGN010000017.1, read on the forward strand.
TCAGCAAAACAGATGCGAATAAACTCTCCGTACTCACTGAATTACAAGCGGATTGTTATGCGGGCATATGGATACACCATTATGAAAAACAAGCAGATATTATCGAAAAAGGTGATATCGAAGAAGGCATTCAAGCGGCTGCTAGTATTGGCGATGATCGTATGCAACGTAATGCAGGTCAGCACGTCAATCCAGATGCATTTACTCATGGATCTTCCCGCCAACGGGCACATTGGTTTAAAGTAGGGATGAAATATGGCGATTTAAACCGATGCGATACGCTTGCTAAAGTAAGCCTATAACCTATAACATTCCCAAGTAAACACAATCCCTTGTGATTACCCTCAAAAGGGTATATGCACATAATGCACTCATCGCAGCCTTTCATTATCCTGCAATGCAATAACGTATAATACAATTTCTATACCGTTTGGCTTACTATTTAGCTCACGTTAGCTTAAGATTTATTGGTAGTATTATTGATCACTCACATCATTTCATAGGAAACTATTTTGCCTGAAAGTCTAAAAAAAATCGTTGGCTTATTGCTCTTACTCGCGTCAGTAGGATCTGTCTCCTTAAAAGCTATTTTTCACTTAATTGCGGGGTAATTATGTTATGTCAAAAATAAAACGCATCAGCTCATCCTCGTTTTCTGGTGCAAATACCGTTGAGAATATTCGGTATGGCTTAAAAGGCTTACTGCTTTATATCCTCCCTATTCCCGTCTTAATGGCCGCTATTATTGCCCTTATCAAAGGCAGTTTTTTTGCAACCCTTACGCTATCAGCAGCTTCTGTTGGTTTTTTTCTCGCAGCCGTGCTTACTCGACATGGGTTAAAACTAGAAAAGATCTTTGAGCAGAAAAAATTTGCTAAAGTACCACGTGTACCGTATAAAACAGTAGCTGCATTATTATTAGCAATAACAACGGCTTTGACGGCTGTTTTTGCTGCGCACTATGGTTTATTTCAAAGCATACTTTTGGGTGGTGCAGCCTTATTAGGTTATATGTTTTCTTATGGACTTGATCCACGTCGGGACAAAACAGCCAGCGTGCTAGGTTTAGGAGTCACGAGTGAAGAAGTTATCAAGGCATTAGAAGCGGCAGAAATTAGAATCACCTCATTAGAGGAAGCAAAACAACATATTAGCAGTATCGATTTTAAAAGCAGCATTGATCGTATTACACTTAAAGCACGAGAAATTCTAACTCTTATCGAAGAAGATCCGCGTGACCTTGATAAAGCACGTAAATTCTTAAAAACATATCTAAAAGGGGCAGAGCGCGTCACTGCAACCTATGTCAAAACTCACCAAAATGATGCCACAACTGAGAAACTGGATGCTGATTTCAATCAAGTCCTTAACTCAATAGAGGAAACGTTTAACAAACAACATAAAAAGCTGAAAGAAAATGATCAGTTTGACCTTGATGTACAAATCCAAGTACTGGAAACACAGCTCAAGGAAAACCGTTAACAGAACCCTCAAATCAGCATTAGCCACCATATTTAACCAAGGAGAGGCACAATGCCTAATCAAGAACAAACAACAGCAAAATCCACAACAACGCCCATGTCCACAACGACAACAACTGCAGAGCCGACGGAACTTGTCGCTGAAGATACAACGAATACCATTGTAGCCACTGAAGTAGAACAAAAGGAATATGCCCCCATCCTCGCTGAAATGAACATGGATGATAGAAACTCCATCCTATTCTTTGGTAGTGGCGCACAAGAAGACATGAGTACTATTTCAGAAAGCATGTTGGAAGGTGTCAAAAATAAAGATCTGGGCAATGCCAGCAAGTCACTTAATGAAGTAGTCGTTGCCATCAAAGGTTTTGATATTGATGAGCTTAACCCCAATAAAAAACCCAGTTTTATGGATCGTCTGTTTGGTAAAGCCAAGCCTGTTGCGCAATTCCTCAGTAAATACGATGATGTGCGCGGACAAATCAATGAAATCACCGATAAACTCGAAGACCACAAAACACAATTACTCACCGACATCATATCTCTCGACAAGCTATATGATGCCAACCTTGAGTACTTCCACCAGCTTGAACTGTATATTAAAGCAGGTGAAGAAAAATTATTGCAACTAAACGAATCTGTTCTTCCCGCAATGGCAACCAAAGCCGAAGAAAACCCTGATAAAATTCTACTTGCCCAAGAACTACGTGATATGCGAGGCGCACGTGATGACCTTGATCGCCGTGTACATGATCTGCGTTTAACGCGCCAAGTATCCATGCAAAGCTTACCGAGTATTCGTCTCGTACAAGAAAATGACAAGGCACTGATTAGCAAAATCAACTCAACATTGATTAATACCGTCCCCTTATGGAAAAATCAACTCGCTCAAGCTGTAACGATTTACCGTATGAGCGATGCAGCAGATACGGTAAAAAAAGCAACTGACCTAACCAATGAACTACTTGAAGCCAATGCAACTAACTTACGTCAGGGTAATGCTGAAGTCAGAAAACAGATTGAACGTGGCATCTTTGATGTTGATTCGGTACGCAAAGCCAATGACACACTCATTGCCACGATTAATGACAGCTTGCAAATTGCTGAAGAAGGCCGTATTGCACGTAATAAAGCCGTTACCGAGCTAAAAGAAATGGAAACGGAATTACACGATACCATGACATCAGCAAAATCACGCGCAGAAACACAAGCCAAAAAACGAGAAGGCGCATCAGGAGGTAAGGCATAACATGGGACTATTAGACAAACTTTTTGGTGAATTTGTTGATGTTATTGACTGGACAGATGACAGTAACAATACAATGGTTTACCGTTTTGAACGCCACGGTAATGAAATCAAATATGGCGCAAAGCTCACGGTACGTGATAGCCAAGTCGCTATCTTTGTTAATGAAGGCGAGATTGCTGATGTCATTAAACCAGGCATGTACGAGCTAGAAACAAAGAACCTCCCCCTACTTTCCACCCTGCAATCTTGGAGTCATGCCTTTGAAAGCCCCTTTAAGGCCGAGGTTTACTTCTGCAATACACATCAATTTGTTGACTTAAAATGGGGTACAAAAAACCCAATTATGATTCGTGATGCAGAATTTGGTGGCGTACGCTTACGTGCGTTTGGTACCTACGCGATCCGTATTGATGATGCGGCAAAATTCATGCGTGAAATTGTTGGAACCGATGGACACTTCACCACGGATGAAATTAGTAATCAACTAAGAAACCTGATTATCTCGCGCTTTACCACTATAGCAGGCGCTTCCAAAATCCCTATCTTGGATATGGCAGCCAACTATGATCAATTTGGTGAATTTCTCACCGAAAAAATTGCGCCTGAATTTGAAGAGTATGGTTTAAAACTCACCAAAATACTCGTTGAAAATATCTCGCTACCTGCCAGTGTTGAAGAGGCACTCGATAAACGCACCAGCATGGGTATGATTGGTAACCTTGATGATTACCTTAAGTATGAATCCGCCGAAGCACTGGGTTCAGGGCAAGTATCTAGTGCAATGGATATGGGTATGGGCTTTGCAATGGCAAATAAAATGGCTGATTCGCTCAATACCCCAAGCACTGCAAATACTTCAGGAGCCAATAAAGGCACAACTGAAAGCAACCCACCTGCTGCCCCTCCTCCTCTTTTACCCGCAGCAACACCTGAAGTGGTATGGCATGTTGCTGTCAATGAGCAACCCACAGGTCCACACGATCTGACTGCAATTAAAGCCTTAATAGGCAAAAGGGATCTTAATGCTACAACCTTGGTATGGAGTGAAGGCATGACTGATTGGCAGGAAGCTAGTACGATTGATACGATTGCTAAACTCATACCTCCAGCACTCTAAAATATAATAAACTTCTACAATCATTCACTTAGAGCTAGTAGGGTTACGATAACTAATCCTACTACAAAGGAAACTTAACTGAGTGAACATCAAAAATACCAAGAAAAAACGCCCAACAAAATCATTTCCCTTGCGAACAATGTCGGGTAAAACTAACGTTTTCACCAGATACTCACCAATTAAGAAGACAATCGCTCTTATGATTATTCACCGCAACTTGATAGGTTTAACTATCGCTTTTAGGTGCTGTGATACTTTGATTCTATCGTTTTTCATCTCACTAATTTCTTAGAAAGATAAGTGACGCTCGCCAAACGATTAACAAAAAATTTAATAAGTGGATATCTATAGGAACTTATTACCGCTCATCGTAGTCTATCGTCATCGTACCGCAGATGATTGATCCCCTTGAAAAAAATAATGGCTAGTATTACGGGTAAAACCAAGGCAAGCAACATAAATTCACTGAGTTATAGTTGTTATTTTTAAATTGATAGGTATTATCAACACTATATCGCTAACTGGGCTGCTTCATTCTGATACAGAACTCCTAACCTCAAACCACAAAAAAGTTCGATTATGTCCTCTAAAAACTCCGCTTACTTTGTCATATCCATACTCTTTGTTGCCTTTGCAACCACTTCATGTAGCCAACAGCAGACCAAAAAGCCACCTGAAGCCGAAAGACCCATTATAAAAATAGAACCTGTTAAAAAACCGCCAGCCAAACCTGTTAAAAACGTACGAAATGGTTCTTTTTCAAAACGTCTATCAAACGCGGCAAGACAAAGAACAAGAAGCAGAGTTGTTTATGATGGCCGTTATATACGCATTGGCTACCCTTGGGGGGATGTACCTGCAAATATAGGTGTTTGCACGGATGTTGTTATACGCAGCTATAGAAAACTCGGCATAGACCTACAATCACAAGTGCATAAAGATATGAAAGGGAGTTTTTCTGCGTATCCTAATTATCGCAAATGGGGGTTGAGTAAACCAGATACTAATATTGACCATCGACGCGTTTATAACTTAAAAGTTTTCTTTAAGCGCCATGGGCAATCATTACCCATCACCCGTAATCCCGCCCATTACCAACCTGGTGACTTAGTAACATGGGAGCTTGCTCCGGGTATTGGACACATTGGTATTGTGGTTGAGCAACGTTCAAAACAAGACCCAAAACGGCACTTGATTGTACATAACATTGCTCAAGGGCCTAAAATGGAAGATATATTATTCCGCTTCCCTATTTCTGGGCATTATCGCTATTCAGGGAAAATGCGCTATTACCGTCCAGCCTATACTGCTCCACGTGCCGTTAAAAAACGCACGAACAATCGCGCAGGCTCGCTTTTTATTCCACCTGAATTACGTTAATTACAAGGTATTTCACAAAAAAAGGGATAGCAAATGCTGTCCCTTTTTTATGTTTCGATAAAAAACGTAACGCGTTAAAACACTTATGCTAAACCATCAAAAATACTCTCTCTGATACTATCAACGCTACCAATTCCGTTTATTTTTACATATTTAGGTGCAGCTGCATCGTCTGAACCTGCCCACTCAGAATAATAAGCAATCAAAGGTTCTGTTTGCTCATGATACACATCAAGACGCGCTTTAACCGTGTCTTCTTGGTCATCAGCACGCTGAATTAAATCTTCACCCGTTACATTATCCTTACCCTCGATTTCAGGTGGATTGATGATAAGTACGGCCTGAGTCTAAATGCACTCGACGACCTGACATGCGTTTAATAATTTCTGCATCATCAACATCAATCTCAACCACTGCATCAATCGCTACACCTTGATCTTTTAATGAATCTGCTTGTGCCAATGTACGTGGAAAACCATCAAATAAATAACCCTTTTCACAATCAGGCTGCGTGATACGCTCTGCAACCAAACCCAGAATAATCTCATCAGAAACAAGACCACCTGCATCCATCACTTTCTTTGCTTCAACACCTAACGCCGTTCCTGCTTTTACAGCAGCACGTAACATATCACCTGTAGAAATTTGTGGAATACCATATTTCTCAGTGACAAAACCTGCTTGTGTTCCTTTACCTGCGCCAGGTCCACCTAATAGTATTATTTTCATATATTCTCCTAGTTCATCTTTTTGTAGAATTATCTATTCTGTATTGTTTATGTATTATTACGTATTAAGCGCGATCAATAGCTAATAACCAATGCCATTCACACAAAAACAATCGCGCGTATTATTGTATATTTTGCCATAACAAATCAATATAATTGCTGCACCCCCAACTAAGGAGATGTTTATGCTGGCTCGAGCTTTTCTTCCCGAAGAACACATTATCAGTGAAGAACCCTACTATGAAGCCATTGGCAATGAAATAGTGCTGTTTGAGTCTGCTTATCAGAATAAGATTCCTATCTTACTGAAAGGACCAACAGGCTGTGGTAAATCACGCTTTATGGAGCATATGGCATGGCGTTTAAAGCGCCCTTTGATCACCGTCTCCTGTCATGATGATCTGACTGCCTCCGATTTAGTAGGTCGTTATCTAATCACAGGAGGTGAAACGAAATGGGTTGATGGCCCTTTAGCAAAATCAGTGCGACATGGGGCGATTTGTTACCTTGATGAAATTGTTGAAGCGCGCAAAGATACAATGGTTGTTATTCACCCGCTTGCTGATGATCGACGCGTGTTGCATATGGAAAAATTAGGGGAAAATTTACAAGCCACCGATGATTTCTGTATGGCTATCTCCTACAATCCTGGTTATCAAAGTGTCCTCAAAGACTTAAAACAAAGCACCCGCCAACGATTTATTGCACTTGAATTTGATTACCCCAACCCTGCACTAGAAAAAAAGATTATCATGCGTGAATCAGGCATTGATGAAGACAATGCTGAGCGTCTCACCAAATTTGCCAAAATGACTCGCAACCTCAAAGGCAGTGGGCTTGACGAAGGAGCAAGTACCCGTTTGCTCGTGCATGCTGCAAAACTAATTTCCTCAGGCATTGCACCTGTTGATGCCTGCCGTGCTGCCATAGGTCAAGCATTAACCGATGATCCTGACATGGTTAGCGCGGTCAATGAACTTAGCTCAACGCTCTTTTAATGACAAATCAACCCTACTCTGCTGATGAAATCGAGGTCAAGCTTGATTCTGTTCTTGATAGTGAACTTAATCGTCTTACTCTTGATAAACCTGCTGCGGCCATCGCTTCGCTCACACACATACAGCAAGATAATGCGATACACTGGATCACTAGAGCAGGCAATGCACACACTGAAATAGGCTATAAAGTATCACAAAAAATCACTGATGCCATTAGAGTGATGAATGATGAAATCCTGCATTTATGGATTATTCGTGCAATGGAAAAGCTTGATACTGAGGGCTTAATCCCTGCCGTGCAATCACTCGATGATATTGAGCAATTTGCTAAAATTGCCTTAGAACGCGAACGCGGTGTCACCTTTGATGATGTCTCAGGCATGTTAGCGTTATTCTTACAGGGTTTATCAGGGCGCGATCTAAAGCTACAGCAATACAATCATGCATGGACAGACACAGAAACCGTTTATCTACCTGAATACGTTGGACGCTTTGCTTCTCATGATGATAACTTTCGTCTCTATAAATCAATCCTTGCGCATCAATGGGCGCAATTATGGTATGGCACATGGCACGTTGACTGCAAACCACAAAGCCAACCTAAATTAAAGCTGTTCAGCATCAATGACGTACAAACGTACCTTGCCTCACCTGAGCAAGCACAACAGGCAACCGCTTGCTTACATGCTTTGGAAACCATTCGCTTAGATAGCTGCATTGCTAGAGATTTGCCTGGCATTCATCGTGATATGCAACATGTACTTAATTTGCTCGGCGAAACACTTATTCCTAGCGATTGGGAAGATGGGATTGCGATTCTCAAACAAAAAGAAGCCTCTATCCTTGATAGTTGTCGATTGCTACCACGTATCATGCAGAAATCCCCTCCAACAGGTTTATGTTTTACGGGGGAATGGAAGCTTGATGCCTTACAAAGTACCTTGCAACGACGACTTGAAAAAGAAAAAACCGACTTCCAAAAAGCAGTATGGAAAATGGTTGAGACAACAGAGGAAGACGATAAGAATGATCAAGCGCGCAAAAGCAAAACTCTTGAACTCGATAACGAGGATGCCGTACTAACCATCACTCCTGAAGAGGAAGAAGAACAAGTCGCAAGACCACAGGATATTGAGATCACCATTGATGATGAAGCGATTACCGTTGATTCAAAAATCCAAATAGCACTCAATTCAATTATTCAAGATTTTGGTGAAATCCCTGAAGATTACCTCCAAGACGGCTTTGCAGGGGCATATGATCCCAACGAAGATAGCAGTGATAAAAAAGACCCGTGGTCTGGAACTTACCATGAAGAAGGTGCATTTATCTACAGCGAATGGGATCACCAACGTCAGCACTACCGCAAAGATTGGTGTGTACTACGTGAGTTAGATGTTCCTCTAGGTAATTTATCTTTTGTGAACAAAACACTCACTAAATACAAAAAACTCGTCAAACACCTCCATAAAAGTTTTGAAGCATTACGCAGTGAAGACAAATTACTAAAACAACAAATCAATGGCGATGATATTGATATTGAAGCTTATGTGGAAGCATGGGTGGACAGCCAGTGTGGTATGGAAATGACCGACCGCCTTTATACCCGTATGCAACGGGTTGAACGCTCGATTGCGGTGATGTTTATGGTTGATCTCAGTGGCTCAACTAATGGCTGGATTAACGAGGCAGAGCGCGAGTCACTCATTTTACTCTGTGAAGCGCTAGAAACCTTAGGTGATCGTTATGCCATTTATGGTTTTTCTGGCTGGGCACGTAAACGCTGTGAGATTTTCAAGATTAAAACCTTTAGTGAGCCTTACAATGATGAAGTGAAGGCAAAAATAGCAGGGATCAGCCCTCACGACTATACGCGTATGGGCGTAGCCATTCGCCATCTATCTATGCTACTGAATAAAGTGGATGCAAAAACACGCATTCTCATTACCCTTTCTGATGGTCGCCCTGAGGACTATGACGAGTATCGGGGTAGCTACGGTATAGAAGATACGCGAATGGCGTTGTTAGAAGCACGGAGAACGGGTATTCATCCCTTTTGCATTACTATTGACAAGCAAGGGCTTGAGTATCTACCACACATGTATGGGCCTGCTAATTATGTCGTGATTGATGAAGTGGCTAAGTTACCGTTAAAAGTAGCTGATATTTATAAAAAACTTACGTCGTAAAGAGATGCTTGGCCATGTTTTCTAGCGGTGGCAATAAAATCCCAATCTGATGATCGTGCTGATGCCGTATTTAGCACCAATCGTAAGTTGTTGATATTTTATATAGCATAAAACTTCTTTTGCGTAAAACAAAGGATTACAGAGAAGCAACACAAAGTGGTCTTACATAAGATTGAAAATCTTGATTGCTCCCCACAATTTAACCAGCACAATTTTATGCCCGTTACTGATCAAGACAGCAAAGGGGAATCCCGAAAAGCCTATAAAATCACCCGTAATGGATTTATCTATTTAGCAATGGGTTTCACTGGCAAACATACTAAATATGGTAAATTATCCCCAGCACCGCTATGAAATATAGTTTATAGTGTTATCTTCTCTGACTGTATAAATCCACATCTTGCTGGGCGCGAAATAAAGTTTCAATCACTCCAAGTATCCCAAAAACTCCTTAAATTGCTCCCAACTTTGCACAACATTCATCTCCAACAGTGTCATCATTTTTCGCTCATAATCATCTCTTTTGTTTAATCTCTCTGGTGTCGCATGTTTAGAATTCCAGATATTATCTTTTCCTGTATATTTCGATAAATCAACGTTTGGAAATATCTTACCTTTTAGAATTTTTGCGGTATGAATATACAAACCCATATTATTTTTACCGATTCGCTCAGGTATTTTTGTATCAATTAAGACATTCAATGCTTTAAAGTCGTCACCACCAACGTCACGAACCGTTAAAATTTGTTCGCTAATAAATAAGTCAATCAGTTTGTAATGAAAAGCCGGACTTAATGCTTCTGTACAATAAATAAGAAAATGGAGTTGGGCATAAAATCGACTGTTTTTCCCTTTTCCCTTTTTCTGTACGACATCCTCCTTCTTCAACCCCATTTCCTGACAAACCACATCAATAAACGCTAAGGTTCGTTCTTGTTTTAAAAATTGAGATTGATTAATACTTGTTTTTCCCTCAATCATTCGTTGCGTATTTCCCAATTTAAATAGCTCAGATAGGTCGCCCATCGCTGAATTATGATAAATGTGAAATTCTCCACTCATCAGTGAAATAGTCATTAATTGATCTGTTTTCATCGGTTAACCTGAAATTTTTGGTCTAATATATCTCAAATCATAAAGGCAATAAATGGCAGGAATAACCAAATACAACGGGGTGGGATCTAACGCTGTTGGGCTTAAATTTTTTGTATATCCATAGCCTTGTGGCATCTTACATTAATATATTTTAAATAACCATTAAAAATAGTAAAAATACATATTTAAATAATTACATATATAAAAAAACCATTAAAACAGGTAATAAATTAAGCCCCAACATATAAATAATAAACACATGATAATAAACAATTATTTTCTTGTTTTATGGCTCTCTGGTTTTTCTCGTGGGAAGTAAAGCAATAAAATACAACACTTTACCAATAATAGCTTTTTGAAAATCGCTGTATCTTTTTAAGTCTTTACCTTGTAACTCATTGATATTTTACTTTGAAATATGATGCTATTACATAATCAATCACTTAGCCTTAAAAAGACAAAAAAGATATCAACGATTTTTTTCGACAATTTAATGTATGTTGTTGTTTTTAAATATAATCGTTCCCACGGGAAAAACCAGAGAGCCTGTTTTATTGGTAATAATGGACATTAAGTTGACAAGATAAGCTTTCACAGGAATGATAAGCCGATGCTAGATAATTACAGCATCAAGAATACTAAAGGGTCATAAAATGAATGTTTACCAAGTAGAAGCGCTCCTCTTAACGAGTAAAAAAAGAACAGAATTACCATTGGTAAAATCGGTAAATTTCACAAAAATTATCTCAGTGATGGATAAAAAGATAAAAATATCGCTATTTTTAAAAACGAAAAAAGTACAAGATTATATAGGGCAATTAGCAGCAGAAGACCATTTAACCCACACAGATTACTTTTGTTCGGTTGGTATAGGTCGAAATGCAAAAACATTGATTGATGCACGAGTCGCTCTCTATCTTGTCTCTGAGTTGTCTGTTAGGTTTAAATACCACTTGATCAACAATCTTGTGATGACCTATGATGATATTGTACTGGAATGTAAAAGAGTACCCAAAACAGCACTTAGTAAACGTTATAAGTTAGGCAACAACTTAGAATATTGAATCGGTTATTTCGTTGGGAATTAAGTCGTCGCATACCAAATCGCATGTCGATAGTGGTGATAAATGATTTCAAGCGATTGATCTTTACCTAAACGATAACCCGTTGCCAATATTACGATGCTGATATTGCTTAATTGAGGACGCAATAATTCACCGCAATAATTCACCGCAATAACGGAAACGATTAACGCCAAAAAATTCATCATTATTACCTTCAAGACCTGTCGGGGCGAAAGGCTTGATCCTTATTATCATCAGGATTACTATCACCTGATCCGTTGGCATAATGATAATTTGACCGCAGATGACGTAACAAAATTGGTAATATATTCAAGGGAAATGGCATCGAAATGTTGCAAACACTAAACCAAGAAGCATTTGAATTACAACAAAAATCTAAGGGGAAAGAAGAAGCCGATACCGCCGATAAAGAATAATCAAAGATTGACCAAAATAGCGGTAGATTTATAGCCTATTAGCCCCCCCCCCCCCGGGATTTAAGGGGGGAGCGGGTGAGAAGGCGGGATTACCGCGGCGTAAGTTTTTGTGTAATACGTGCAGCCTTACCTGTACGTCCACGTAAATAGTATAATTTTGCACGACGCACATCACCACGACGTTTGAGCTCAATACTCGCAATTGCTTTGCTATAAGTCATAAAAGTACGTTCTACGCCTTCACCATAAGAAAGTTTGCGTACAGTAAAAGCAGAATTTAAACCACGGTTTCTTTTAGCAATAACAACGCCTTCAAATGCCTGCTTACGCTCTCTTTCCCCCTCGCGAACGTGTACATACACAATAACCGTATCACCAGGATTAAAATCGGTGATCTCCTGCGTCATTTGCTCGCGTTCAATTTCTTGGATAATGCTACTCATAATCTAATTCTCAATAACGTATGCCCTTAATCTTGGCATTGAATAAACTCTTCAAGCAGTGACTCGTCCTGCTTGGATAACTGTAATTTTTCTAGCAACTCGGGTCGTCTTGCTGCTGTACGACCTAAAGCTTGTGTCCTACGCCAACGGGCAATTTTTGCATGATTACCACTTTTCAATACGACTGGAACTGTTAGGCCTTCAACCTTTTCAGGACGAGTGAAATGTGGACAATCTAACAAACCATCTGTAAACGAATCTTGTATTGCTGATTCATGATGACCTAATACATCGGGTAATAAGCGTGTTATACCATCAATGACGACCATTGCCCCTAACTCACCACCGCTTAGCACGTAATCACCAAGTGACCATTCTTCATCAACTTCCAACGCGATGACACGCTCATCAATCCCTTCATAACGACCACAAAGTAAGATTAAGCCTTCTTCTTTTGCTGCCATTTGCAACATAGATTGAGTAACCTTTGTCCCTTGTGGGCTGAGGTAAACAACCTTACTCATTGGTAAACGTTGTTTTGCTTCGCGAATAGCAGGCAATAAGATATCCGCTCGCATCACCATACCAGGACCACCACCATAGGGCCGATCATCAACGGTACGATGCTTATCTGTGGCATAGGTTCTTGGGTTAATACATTGTAAATGCATTAACCCTCTTTCAACCGCCCGACTCGTCACGCCACTGGCAACAACAGCTTCGACTAACTCAGGCAATAAGGTAATGACGGCAAACTTCATCATGCTAAATCATTCTGAATACTAAAAAACTGAAACTCAGTTAGAAGTCAATATCCCACTCAACACGAACAATAGCATTATTTAAATCAACCAATTTGACAATCTCGCCTTGTATCCAAGGGATTAAATGCTC
>CAYNGN010000018.1:0-13602 GCA_964396615.1 uncultured Thiothrix sp.
CAATAAAAGGTATGCTCTGTACGCGTTCATTCTTGACCGGCCTTGTTTGCATTCCTTGTGTTGCTATGGCTAATACCTGCAACATACGTGAAATAGCCGACAAACGACGTGTGGGTTTAAACGTATGTATTCCACCTTTTGCATCAATAATCACCCCACCCACGCGATCACCTTCAAGCCAGTTTTTCCAGAGTAATAAACTGGTGAGTGTGGCTGCCAACACCGACTTATAACAACCGCGTGTCGCAAAAAACATTGGCGGTCGAAGATCAATCCAAAGCAGAACAGGACGTTCTTTTTCTTCAAAAAACAATTTTGTATACGCTTTTCCCGTTCTCGCCGTAACACGCCAATCTAATAAACGTGCATCATCACCTGCTTGGTACAAACGTGATTCCGCAAAAGTCATGCCACGACCTTTATAAATAGAAAGCTGATTACCTGTTTGTCGTGAGTGAACATTTTTACGTCCATGCCGCAAACGTTTTGCCTGAGCACGCTGTTTTAATAACCAATCCAGTGAGCAATAAACCAGACCATCTCCTGATTTCATCATCTTCACCACGCTGCTCAAGGTACGGCTACTTGCCCAAGTAAGTCGTCTATAACAGCATCACTGCTAAGTCCTTTTGCTTCAGCCTCAAAACTCAAAATGAGTCGATGGCGTAACACGTCATGCGCCACAGCTTGTACATCTTCAGGACCTACATAGTCTTTACCTGCTAACCAAGCATGGGCGCGAGCGCAACGATCTAATGCCAATGTTGCACGAGGGCTTGCACCAAAAGCAATAACATCCGTCAGCGACGTACGATAAACAGCAGGATTGCGTGTTGCCATAATCAGTTGTAACACATATTCTTCGATATTTTCAGCCATATAAAGACTCAGTACCGCTTTTTTAGCCGTTGCAAGCGCTTTCTTGCTTAGAATAGGCTTTGTTTCTCGCTCTTTATCACCTAATACCAATTTCTGCATCGCCTCACGTCGCCCTAACTGCAAAATGCTTTTTTCATCACTAAGCGAAGGATAACCAATCGTTACATGCATTAAAAAACGATCAAGCTGCGCCTCAGGCAAATGATAAGTACCTTCTTGCTCAATGGGGTTTTGTGTTGCCATCACCATAAAAGGATTAGGTAATGGATAAGACATATTTGCAATGGTTATTTGTTGTTCTGCCATTGCTTCAAGTAAGGCTGATTGCACTTTAGCGGGCGCGCGATTAATTTCATCAGCTAGAATCAAGTTATGAAATAAAGGGCCATGTTGAAAATGAAAAGTACCTGTTGCAGGGCGAAAAATTTCACTTCCCATAATATCAGCAGGCAAAAGATCAGGGGTAAACTGAATACGCTGAAAATCGCCCTCTAATACTTCACTAAACACGTTAACAGCACGGGTCTTTGCAAGTCCAGGTGCCCCTTCAACCAATAGATGCCCTTCTGCTAATAATGCGATCATCAAACGATTAACCAGCTTGTCTTGACCAATAATTTTTCCCTGCACAAATTGACGAAGCTTGTCAAAACGTGAATTATCTTTCATGATGAGCGCCTATTATTAATTATCGACTCCAGCACTCTCTAAATGTAATACTGGAGCAATTACAAACTGCGTTCTCACGCATAAAAAAACCGAGTTTAAACTATTTTATGAGTATGCAAGCGACTATCGAAAAAAAACTAACAGATGCCTTTTCACCCATTACGCTCAATATAGAAAATGAGAGCCATATGCATGGCGGTTCTGCGACAGAATCACACTTTAAGGTTACTTTGGTCAGCGATAAATTTACTGGAAAAATGCTGATTGCGCGTCATCGTATGATTAATGAAACACTGAAAGAAGAGCTAGATGGACAAATACATGCACTTACATTACATACAATGACTGCCGAAGAATATGCTGCTAAAGGTGGTATTGTTGCTGATTCACCACCTTGTCAAGGTGGAAGTCAGTAAGTAGGCTATTATTATTTAAATTTTATCCATGGATGTTTTTTATCATCGGCTACCTTACCCCAGTAAAGTATTCCTGAAAAGCGCCACGGATCAAGAACAATCCCTTTGCTCAAATCATCGCCCTTAGCGGAAACAATTAGTGAATTATGCTCATCTTTAGTATGGCGAAAAGCCATGCCATGATGCAAATCAAAAGTACGCAAGTTCTTTTTACGCATCAATGCAGTCAGATCTTCTGCCCATTGATAACATAAACCTCTTGGACGCTTTCCCGAGTTGACTAACATATTATGGTACTGCGGTGGTGACATTAGATCCCACTTATTAGCGAGAATCAAAGGGTACACAACAGCGTCATAAGCAATACTTTCCGCTTCAATCGCAGATGTGTTATCACCTAAAGCGATCAACGCAACTCTCAGTTTATTAATAGAATCTTGCTGTTCTGCTGTTAATTTTTTCGCGAGAGGCCTTCCATCAGGCGACAAATAGACATCGTCATAATGCACACGCGCACAACCAACAATAGACAAGGAGAAAATGGATATTAGCCCCACAAAAGCCCATGTTAGTCGTTTTCTCATCATAATAACAAAATCTAATAGTAAGCCACAAAAAGTGAGGATAAGTAAGCATCTTCATATTTCGATTAATAATCCAGCCTGATAGGATTCAAACAGTAAATGCCTTTTGACAATTAAGAAGGATACCGATAAGTAAATACTATTTGCTACTATACATTAAAACGGAAATGGACTACATCACCTTCTTGCATCACATAATCTTTGCCTTCAAGCCGCCATTTTCCTGCGTCTTTTGCCCCTTGTTCGCCTTTATAGGCAATAAAGTCATCATAAGCAATCACTTCAGCACGAATAAATCCTTTCTCAAAATCAGTATGAATACGCCCTGCACCTTGTGGTGCATAAGCACCTTGTTGCACTGTCCAAGCACGTACTTCTTTTACACCTGCGGTAAAGAAGGTCTGCAAGCCCAATAATTCATAACCTTTACGAATAACTCGGTTTAATCCTGCTTCATCTAAGCCTAAATCGTCTAGAAACTCTTGCTGCTCATCATCTTCAAGCAAAGCCAATTCGGATTCCATTGAGGCACAAACAGGAATAACCACTGCACCTTCTTCTTCAGCAATCTTAGTAACCACGTCAAGATGTGGATTATTTTCAAATCCCTCCTCACTAACATTAGCAATATACATCACAGGTTTAATCGTAATGAGATGTAATTCACGCATCAAGTATTTGTCATTAGCAGAAATATCTAATGAACGCGCAGGATACCCTTCACCTAAATGATCAAGCAATTTTTCAAATAAAGCTTTCTGGACAATCGCTTCTTTATCACCTGATTTAGCAACTTTACTCACACGACGAATAGCTTTTTCAACAGACTCCATATCGGCCAATGAAAGCTCAGTGGAGATAATCTCAATATCACTCACAGGATCAATTTTTCCTGCAACATGAATAATGTCATCATCATCAAAACAACGCACAACCTGTGCAATTGCATCTGTTTCACGAATATGGGATAAAAATTTATTGCCCAAACCCTCACCTTTTGATGCACCAGCAACCAAACCTGCAATATCAACAAACTCCATCGTGGTTGGCAGAACACGTTCTGGATTAACAATAGATGCCAAGTCATTCAAGCGTAAGTCGGGAACAGGAACAATGCCCACATTAGGTTCAATAGTACAAAAAGGATAATTTTCAGCTTGAATACCTGATTCTGTCAAGGCATTAAAAAGAGTAGACTTACCCACATTTGGTAAGCCAACAATACCGCATTTAAATCCCATTTTTTACTCCGAATGTAGACGATGCATTGCTTTTTGCAGCTCGCCTATAACTACTAAATCAATAACATCAATCGCTGCATCAATACTGCGCTCAATATCAATACTATCGTCTAAGCTAGGATTGCCAAGCACAAAATCAACGACTTTACTACGATCACCAGGATGACCAACACCAATACGCAAACGTTGGTACATTTTACCCATATGAGCATGAATATCACGTAAGCCATTATGACCGCCGTGCCCTCCCGCTGATTTTAAGCGTGCTGTTCCTGGGTTAAGATCCAGCTCATCATGTACGATCAGTATATGTTCAATAGGAATTTTATAAAACGATGAAAGTTGTTTAACGGCTAAGCCACTTCTATTCATAAAAGTAGTAGGCTTTAATAACCAAAAGGCTTGCCCTTCAAGTTGAAGTTTACAGACCTCACCTGAGAATTTTGTCTCGCTTCTAAAAAATACATTGGCACGATTTGCTAATGCATCCACAAACCAAAACCCAGCATTATGCCGAGTTTTAGTATACTTCTGACCTGGATTTCCCAAGCCAACAATAAGTTGTATTGTTGATGAATTCATTATTCTTTATCAACCGAACCATAATACTAAATAGCAAGCGCATAGCCTTTTGCTCAACAAAACATCTAAAGGCTACACAGCAAAGTTTACACTATAAGACTATTTTTAACGTTTACTCACCTGTACCGTCTGCATCAATAGCATCATCATCAGCTACGTCATCACTAATACCTTTTCCTTTTAGCATAACCATGCTAGCAATCGCTAAATTCATTGTTTCACGTTCTTCATCATCCATATCCTCAACTTGAGCTGATATCGCCAACTCTACATTTTCAGGTAACTCAATATCAAATAGATGCACTGCATGACCAACTTCCATTGCTGACATATCAACCACAATGGATTCTGGTAAGTTCGCAGGTAAACAAATAATTTCTACTTCTGTAATAAAACGCTGCAATAACGCACCTTCTTTACCCGCAGGTGAAACAGCATCACCTTCATAATGTAAGGGGACTGATGTATGTAGCTTTTCAGACATATTGATACGCATAAGGTCAACATGCAATACCTTTGGCTTAACAGGATCACGCTGATAATCACGAATAATAACGTTTTCTTTATTCGTACCATCAATATCCACTTTAAGTACTGACGCAAAAAAGCTTTCATCTTGCTCATATCTTAATAGCTTACTATGATCTAAAGTGACCATTTTAGGCTCTTGACCCGCGCCATAGATAATCGCAGGAACAAGGCCAGCCTTACGCAGACGGCGGCTCGCACCCTTACCCTGCTCTACACGAGTTTGTGCATGTAGTACAATATTCTCAGACATAAATTTTCTCCTAAAAAAAGTCAGACTCGCGACCAAGTCTGACTGTGCTAAAACCCAACATACACCCAAATACAATTCGCCTGTATTTAGAGCCATCTAAAGTTTTAGTTAAAATAAAAAATAAAAAAGTTTACACTAAACTTCTTCAATAAATAATTCGCTAACCGACTCATCACGGTTAATACGATCAATCGTATCCGCCAAAATATCAGCAACGCTCAATTGACGTATCTTAGTACTATTTTTCGCCGACTCTTGCATTGGGATCGTATTCGTTACCACAACTTCATCCAATACAGATTCTTCTATATTGACAACAGCCTTTCCTGAAAAAACAGCATGGGTTGCATAAGCAACAACCGCTTTTGCACCTTTATTTTTTAGCGCTTCTGCTGCGTGGCATAAGGTACCAGCAGTATCAATGATGTCATCAATAATAATACACGTTTTGCCTTCTACATCTCCCATGAGATGCATAATGGCTGAAACATTAGGCTTAGGACGACGTTTATCAATAATCGCCATACCAACATTATCACCCACTAGCTTTGCTAATGCTCTGGCACGCACTGCTCCTCCTGCATCAGGAGAAACAACTGAAATATCAGTGTAATTTTGTTGAAGAACATCCCTGGCTAAGACACCAACGGCATAAATATTATCAACAGGTAACTCAAAAAAACCTTGTATTTGCTCAGAATGCAAGTCGATAGTCAACACACGATCAACGCGACTACTGGTAATCATATCCGCCACTAACTTAGCCGTAATAGGAATACGTTGTGAGCGTGTTCTGCGATCTTGGCGTGCATAACCATAATAAGGTATAACAGCCGTTATTCTCCCTGCCGAAGCACGATATAAGGCATCTGATATAATCAGCAACTCCATTAAATTGTCATTCGTTGGTGCGCAGGTTGACTGCACGATAAATACGTCTTTGCCACGTACATTATCCAATATTTCTACATGCGTTTCACCATCACTAAAACGGCTTGTTTTTATATTTCCAGCGGAAATACCAAGTTTATTGACAATATTTTGTGTGAGTTGGGTGCTAGCGGTACCAGCGTAAATCATCAAGGTGTCTGACTCAGACATGATTTATCCCATATAGAGTTGAGAGACTCAGCTAAATGCTAAGTAATGAAAATTGGCTGGGCCGGTAGGATTCGAACCTACGCATCCCAGGATCAAAACCTGGTGCCTTACCGCTTGGCGACGGCCCAACAATGAAACACTTTCAATGAAAGCTAACGAATAACACATCCAAACCTATGAAAACTAAGTAACTACGTTTTTAGTGCTGTTAAAAGTGGAGAGTGATTCACGCCTTTAGCAATGAAACCACACCATTTTTTTGGTAGCTGAGCTAATACACTTTCCGCACTTAATTTATCATCAAACGGAGCAAAGATACAACTACCACTCCCTGTAAGACGCGCTGGCGCGTAATTCGACAACCATTCCAATGCTTTAGCAACCTCAGGGCAGCTTTTAGCAACTTCAGGTTCAAAGACATTAACACCTTGTCCTGCAAGAAAGTGCGCTATTCTGAGGGGTTCACAGTCTCGTGTCAATCCCTGTTTTGAAAAAATTTCGGCCGTTGAGATAGATTCATTAGGATGAAGTACAAAATACCAAGGTTCTAAAGGATTTACAGGTGTTAATTTTTCACCAACCCCTTCTGCCCATGCAGCGAAACCATGTACAAAGACAGGAACATCTGCACCCAACTGCAAACCAATTTTGGCTAACTCAGTTGTTGATAGATTAAGCTGCCATAATTGATTACAACCATGTAGTACTGTCGCAGCATCGGAACTGCCACCACCTAACCCTCCTCCCATAGGAAGTTTTTTATCAATGATCAGTGTAACACCTGCTTTAACAGCATAATGCTGTTGCAAAGCAGTTGCTGCTTTTATCATTAAATCGCTAGCCTCAGGGACATTAGGCACATCCGTTAAGCGTCTAATCGTGCCTTGCTCATTCAAAGACAACGTAATTTCATCGCTATAATCAAGAAACTGGAATACCGTTTGCAACAAATGGTAACCATCATCACGACGACCTGTAATATGTAAAAACAGATTGAGCTTGGCAGGCGCAGGTAAAACTAACATTATGCACCCCATTGCTTAATACGTATTTTTACCTTAATCAATTCGGGTTTCGTTCTAACAATATCGACACGTTGCGGTAATGCATCATAAGCACGACCATTATAGTCCGAATAACGCACTGTCCAGCCTGCTTGTTGAATAGTTGTTGGACGCCCCACACTGTCAAGCTGGAAAGATTCAACAGGATAATGGGGAGCTGTGATACCTCGTACCCAATACTGCATTCCCTCTATGGGAATTTTAATTGCAAGCTGCTTTTGCAATAAATGTTCAGCCCTCGTATCACGGTATGTTTTTCCTTTGCTATCTATAAAACTGACATGTTTTGCTTGTTTCGTTAGCTTGCCCAAGCGATTGCGTGTTAGCGGGTGGTAAATGTTCAAATCATAATCTTGCGTTGTACGTTGTTGCCACTGCAAACTAAAAGGCCAGTTTTCACCACGATAAGTAACACTAGCACGTCCATTTAACAACCAATTTGGAATGGCGCTTAACGTTTGTTGTCGTTGCTGCCATGCTTTTTTAGTTTCTGCGGTTATTGTTACAGAACCTGATTCTACTTGCACAGGAGTACACGCCTGTAGAACCAATAAAGAAAATAATAACCATAATAAATGCTTCATACGAATAAATTCCTTGTAGGTAGTAGCTTAGAGAGTCGCTAAGTAAAACTACCGTTTTTGCTTAAGGCGTAGCAACACTTCATCATCAGGATTGTTTTTT
The DNA here is from genome assembly GCA_964396615.1 of uncultured Thiothrix sp. Classification (GTDB taxonomy): domain Bacteria; phylum Pseudomonadota; class Gammaproteobacteria; order Thiotrichales; family Thiotrichaceae; genus HyVt-477. The sequence goes on from CAYNGN010000018.1 coordinate 8,002, forward strand.
AGCATCTTCTGTAATAAGGCATTTGCTTCATTGTCAGCACCTTTTTTTGCGAGTAACTCAATCAAATGCGCAGCAATTTCAACATCAGGACGTAGTTTATAAGCTTGACGAAGATAGGTCTCAGCTTTGTTTATATTCCCCATTTTAAAATAAACCCATCCAAGGCTATCAATAATCATTGGATCACGAGGTTGCAAGCGATAAGCGGCTTTAATATAAACAAGTGCCTCATCAAAACGCGTTGTTTGATCCGTTAACAAATACCCCAAGGCATTCATTGCATTACTATTATTTTCATCAAATACCAGAATAGACTTAAGTATTTTTTCTGACGATGGAAGATCTTTAAGCGCTTCATACAACAACGCCTGTGAATACAAAATATTGCTATTTTTCGGCAGAAGTTTCGCGGCTTTTTTGTTCATCACCAACGCTTTTTCATACTGTTTATCCGTATGATATAAATCACTTTCCAACATATAGAGTTCTGATAAAAAAATGTTATCAGCTTGTGATTTTTTTTGTTGCTTACGCACATATTTCAAAGCTTGTCGCAAACTTTTGTATTTTTCAAGTACAATCGCTATACGTGTCTGAATCTCAATAGCTGTAATGCCTTTATGTTCATTTGACTTAACAGCCTTATAAGACGCAAGTGCATTATCATATTGCTCTAACGCTTCGAATGCCATACCACGAAAATACAAGGCAACAAATGCCTGATCTTCCTTTTTTTCTAGATCATCAATTAAAGGTAAGGTTGCTTTATATTCTTTATTATCGAAATAAATAGCAATAATATCACGCAGTAAAGCTACATTATCAGGCTGTTCCGCATAGACTTGCTGTAACAGCTTAACTGCTTGAGCAGGCTTCCCTAAAGAAGCCATTAAACGCGCATAGTTTTGTTTTGTTTGTGTACCTGCTGCTTGATGAATAAGTTTATTCAGCACTTTAACAGCTTGCTCCTCTTTACCTAGCTTCATCAAAATCCCTACTTTGAGCAATAACGCTTTTTGCATCACTTCTTTTTTATCAACTTTATCTCCCTCTTTCGTTGCTAAAAGTGCCTCTGTTACTAGCAATGCCTCAGAGTGCTGTTCTGCTTGATGTGCTAATAATGCTTCATAGTACCGCGCTTCAGGAATATCGTTGTATGAGGCAGTATAGATTTTTAATATATTATATGTTTGCTTCTTATTAACACTCTGCCCCAATAATGCTATGCCAATATCCAAACCTGGTTTAGCGGTCTCATTCAACTGTTTGACCAATGTATCCAATGCTTTAGCCGAATTTTCAAGTTGATTTTTCTCTTGATACAATAACACCAAATACTGATTAAGATCCGTTGATGTCGCGTCAAAGCTCTGCCAATAGGAAGCAGCTGTCAATGCTTGGTCATACTTTTTTGTTTGAATAGCTAAAGCAACTGCACGCTCTGCAATATATCCATCTTCTGTCTCTTTCAACGTTTTCAGATAATAATCAGCCGCCAAAGCATCCTCACCATTATAATAATACGCCTCAGCCAACAAGAGCTTATAAACATTATCCCCCTCTCCATCCATATCTTCTGTAAGATTGGACTGAGTAGCATTCTCCTCATCAAAGCTACATGCACTTAAGCACATAAACAGCATAACAAGCCCACAATACAACCAACTGTTTTTTTTAGTTATCATTGATATAACTAAGACCCTAGTAAATTACTTAATTAAGTGAATCTTCTCCACCCAAGCCAATACTATGGGTGAGCCTTCTTATTTTATAAGACTTAATGAACAAATACCCCTCCACCTTGACGTGCCATTACAAGCAAATTAATGATAATTTGCTTATCATTACCTCGGCGTGGGACTATAGCATATAAACCCTAAGGCTAAATAATGAAGTATTTGAGATAAAGTTCGGCAAGGTGCTTGTAATATCTATCAACCTAGCGGAAAATCTTTTATTCTATTAACCCACTATTTCGGACACTTTTTATACGTGATTGTTTCTACTGAATTTTTATTTCTTAGTTCCCCAACACTTGCCCTATTTAAATATCAATCGCTATGGATGCCTATAGATGACATTTCCCCTAGCGAGTCCACCATACTAACTAACCATTACTCGTATTAATGCCTGTTATTGTCATTGGTTTAAATCATAAAACAGCTCCCGTTAGCGTGCGAGAGAAAATAGCCTTTTCTGCAACAGAACTTGATCAAGGTCTGCTTGAATTGAAGAATATTGTGGCTGAGCGCGTTATTGTCTCAACCTGCAACCGTACCGAACTTTATCTTGCCACAAAAGATAACAACAATGACACTAACGGTGACAATCAGGTTACTTTGCTACTTGAATGGCTAACGCATTTCAAAGGCATTGAACACGAGCAGCTTGTACCTTATTTATACATCCATAAAGATGAAAACGCCGTCAAACATATTTTACGTGTTGTTTGTGGTCTTGACTCAATGGTGCTGGGCGAGCCGCAAATTTTCGGTCAAGTAAAAGATGCCCATGCCTTAGCCTTTAAACATAATGCTTCTGGCATGATGCTCAATCGGCTGATGCAATACTCCTTTAATATTGCAAAAAAGATACGCACTCAAACGGCTATTGGTGCTAACCCCATCTCTATAGCCTATGCCGCCGTTAGCTTATCAAAACAAATATTTACCCGCCTAGAAGACCAACGCGCTTTACTCGTGGGTGCAGGCGAGACCATTGAGCTAGTAGGTAGACATCTTTCTACTCACGGCATTGGACATATTACCGTTGCTAATCGCAGCCTTGAAAATGCACAAAAATTAGCAACACTGTTTTCAGGTGATGCCATCACACTTGATAAAATTGCTGACAAACTCGTCGAATCCGATATTGTTATCTCTTCAACGGCTGCTTCCATCCCCATTATTGGTAAGGGTAGCGTTGAAAAAGCGCTGAAAAAACGTAAACATAGCCCTATTTTTATGGTTGATATTGCCGTCCCACGCGATATTGAGGAAGAAGTATCAACACTGGACGATGTCTATCTTTATACCGTTGATGATTTACAGGCCGTTATCGAAGGCAATATGAAATCCCGTCAAAATGCAGCTGACCAAGCTGAAATGATGGTTAATCAAGAGGTAGGGGCCTATATGGAATGGTTACAAGCACGAAAACAGATGGGGATAATCAAGGCCTATCGTGATGATGCTGATCGTATGCGGCAAGAAATACTTGCAAAAGCCCTGCGACGACTTAAAAATGGCAAGTCAGCTGAAGATACATTGACTTTTCTTGCACATACCCTTACCAATAAACTGTCACACAATGCCACAGCAGCAATGAATAAAGCAGCACACGCTGGTGACCTCGAACTATTAGCATCCGCATGCCAAATACTTAACCTAAAAAAGAAACAATCGTGAAAGAAACCATACATAATAAACTTGAATCCCTTACTCAGCGTTATGAAGAGATAACCAGCCTGCTATCAGAACCCGATATTATTGCTAACCAAAACGAATTTCGTAAACTGTCAATGGAATACAGTCAGCTTGAACCACTCGCAAAACAATTTGCTGATTACGAGCAAACTGCTGAAGACCAAGAAACAGCAAAAGAAATGCTAAGTGACCCTGAGCTTGCAGAAATGGCGCAGGAAGAAATCCAAGAAACAAAACAAAAATTAGCACAATTAGAGGCAAGCCTACTTAAACATTTACTCCCTAAAGACCCGAATGACACCAGCAATGTATTTCTTGAAATTCGTGCTGGTACAGGGGGGGATGAAGCTGCTATTTTTGCAGGTGACTTATTTCGCATGTACTCCCGCTTTGCCGAAAGTAAACACTGGAAAATTGAAGTCGTTAACGAAAATCGTGGGGAGCATGGAGGCTATAAAGAAATTATCAGCCGTGTATCAGGCACGAATGTATATTCTCAGCTTAAATTTGAATCAGGTGCACACCGCGTACAACGCGTTCCCGAAACCGAAACACAAGGACGAGTACACACATCAGCAGCCACTGTTGTCATTATGCCTGAAGCAGATGAGGTAGAAGCACAGACCATTAACCCTTCTGACTTACGTATCGATACTTTTCGTGCATCAGGTGCAGGTGGGCAGCACGTTAATAAAACAGACTCTGCGGTACGCCTAACCCACTTACCAACAGGTGTTGTTGTTGAATGCCAAGATGGACGCTCACAACACCAAAATAAAGCTCAAGCAATGGCATTATTGCAATCACGTTTACTAGAAGCTGAGCGTAACGCTCAACAGCAAGAACAAGCCGCAACACGTAAAAGCTTAGTGGGTACAGGCGATCGTTCTGACCGTATTCGCACCTATAATTATCCACAAGGCCGCGTAACTGACCATCGCATTAATCTCACGCTATACAAGCTTGATGAAATAACAAATGGCGCACTAGAACAAATAATTGCCCCCCTAATCAATGAATATCAAGCCGATCAATTAGCCTCACTCAGTGAAATCTAAACCCACTCACACTATTTCGAGTCTGCTCGCCAACACAACCCAGCAACTTGAGCAAACCTCTACAAGTGCAGCACTTGATGCTGAGTTGCTATTAGCCTTCTGTATGCAAAAAGACAGAAGTTACTTACTTGCATGGACAGAAGTCGTACCTTCAGTAGAGCAGCAAACACACTTTCAACAACTAATAGAAAAACGCCTGCAAGGCATCCCCATTGCTTATCTGCTTGACACTAAGGCATTCTGGACGCTAGAATTAATCGTTAATCCAGCAGTCCTTATTCCTCGCCCTGAAACAGAACACCTTGTTGAAATAGCACTCGAAAAAATTCACCACATTCCTAACCCAAAGATCCTTGATTTAGGCACAGGCTCTGGCGCTATTGCACTCGCGTTAGCAACAGAACGCCCTGATGCAACCATTATTGCCGCAGATGCTTCAGCAACAGCACTCACTATAGCTCAAGCCAACAAAACCAAATATCAATTAGATAATGTACAGTTACTCCAATCAGATTGGTTCGGTGCGATATCAGCAATGCATTTTAATCTTATTGTATCCAACCCCCCTTATATTGAAACCAATGATCCACATCTTCAAGGTGATATTCATTATGAGCCTCAACAAGCGCTGACTTCTGGCGTAGACGGCTTAGATGCCATTCGCACGATTGTCACCCAAGCCAAAGCATACCTAAAACCAGATAGTTTTCTGATATTGGAACATGGCTATAACCAAGGCAATAGAGTGAGAGACCTGTTAACGGAGGCTTCTTTTAACCATGTGAAAAGTATTAAAGATTACACTCAAATTGAACGGCTATCATTAGGAAATTGAAGTAATACAAAAATATTATAACGCCGCCTTTTTTTCAATAACCGTGACGGCCTGAGCAATTCGATTTTTTTCTTGTGTATTTTTAATATGAGTCAACAGTGTATTGGCTTGTCCAAATTCAAAAATATTAGCATAACTTTGCGCAAGTAAACCATAGAAACGATCGATATCAGCAACACTTAAGCGTGTTTTCCCTAACTGCTGATGGGCAGCATCTAGAAAATATTCTGCCCCTGTAAAATTAAACCCCTCGCGCTGATCTTCCGCTAATTGCACTAAGGTT
>CAYNGN010000019.1:0-13567 GCA_964396615.1 uncultured Thiothrix sp.
CTTCAACCTCGCGTTTACGCTGCCGTACAATTTTGTACAAACTATCAAGCTCAGCAAAAGGATCAGCTGCATGTTCAGCATCCTCAATGGACTCACGTAACTCCATTTGTCCCATTAAATACGCTGGATCTTTTGATGTATCTATTTCATCATTAAAATCAACACCTTTCAAGCCAAGCATATAGCGTGCGCGTAAACGCGAATCAATCAACGTATCACGCGCCTCATTAATGAACGCCGTTGCTTTCGCTGATTCAAGACGTTCAGCATCACTTGCTGCAATAAACCGATCTGGATGAAAAACAGACTGCAAATCACGAAACTGCACCGCAAGTTGAGTCCGATCAATATCAAATGATACAGGTATACTAAACAGGTCAAAATAATTCTGCTGTAAATCAAGCAACATATGGATAACCTTACTTTAATACCTTCTTAAACTCACTAAATTTAAACAGTGAAGCTTTCACCACAACCACAGGTATTTTTTTCATTAGGATTAGAAAACTTAAACCCTTCGTTGAGACCTTCTTTTGTATAATCCAACTCAGTTCCATTAAGATAAACAAGACTCTTAGCATCAACAATGACTTTGACACCTTTGTCTTCATAAACACTATCTGTATCTTCAATACGATCAGCAAACTCAATCACATAAGCCATGCCTGAGCAACCTGTCGTTTTTACACCTAACCGCAAACCCACACCCTTACCACGCTGCTCAAGAAAAGTATTCACTCGATTCGCTGCTGAATCGGTCATCGAAATACCCATTACTGCTTGCTCTTATAGTTTTCAACGGCTGATTTAATCGCATCTTCTGCTAATACTGAACAATGTATTTTAACAGGAGGAAGCTCTAACTCTTCTGCAAGCTCTGTATTTTTAATTTGCCCAGCTTCTTCAAGTGTTTTACCTTTAACCCACTCAGTCAATAAACTTGATGATGCAATCGCAGAACCACACCCATAAGTCTTAAATTTTGCATCCTCAATAATGCCATCAGCACTGACTTGAATTTGTAATTTCATTACATCACCACATGCGGGTGCACCAACCATACCTGTACCAACATTTGATGCGTTATCATCCATTTTCCCAACATTACGTGGGTTCTCATAGTGGTCTACTACTTTATCGCTATAAGCCATGGTTAATACCTCTTAAAATTTTACTGAAAATGTATGTTTAATAGCGTGATACTGATTGTCAAAATCATCAACTATTCTTTGATTAGCGGTTAATGCTTAGTGTTAGTGCGCAGCCCATTGAACCTGACTTAGATCAATACCATCCTTATACATATCCCACAAAGGAGAGAGATCACGTAGTTTATTCACAGCCTTGCGCGTTTCTTTTATTGCGAAATCAACTTCTTCTTCAGTACTATAGCGCCCCATCGTAAAACGAATCGAGCTATGTGCTAATTCATCACTACGCCCTAACGCACGTAATACATAACTGGGTTCTAAACTAGCGCTAGTACATGCTGAGCCTGATGAAACCGCAAGCTGCTTGAGTGCCATCATTAAGCTCTCTCCTTCAACATAGTTAAAGCTAATATTGAGGTTACCTGCTACACGCTGTTCAAGATCACCATTCACATAGACTTCTTCCATATCTTTGAAGCCATCATATAAACGTGTTCTGAGTGCAAGTAGACGCTTACTCTCTTCTTCCATAACTTCTTTTGCAACACTAAAAGCCTCACCCATTGCAACAATTTGATGTGTCGCTAACGTGCCTGAACGCATACCACGTTCATGACCTCCACCATGCATTTCAGCCTCAATACGCACACGTGGCTTACGTTGCACATACAATGCACCAACGCCTTTAGGACCGTATATCTTATGCGCTGAAAAGCTCATCAAATCTACTTTAAGAGTTTGCAAGTCAATAGCTACTTTCCCAGCGCTTTGTGCGGCATCAACATGAAAAATAATTTTATTTTCCCGACAAAGCTCACCAATTGCAGCAATATCCTGAATAACACCAATTTCATTATTGACATGCATCACGGATACAACGGTCGTATCATCACGAATAGCGGCTTTTAGCTTATCAATATCCAACAAACCATTAGGCTCAGGATCAAGGTAGGTGACTTCATAGCCTTCACGCTCTAGCTGGCGACAAGGATCAAGCACCGCTTTATGTTCTGTTTTAACCGTAATAAGATGTTTGCCACGACGCTTATTAAAATGAGCGGCTCCCTTTATTGCCAAATTATCTGATTCTGTTGCGCCACTGGTAAAAACAATCTCACGTGTGTCAGCATTCACTAAATCAGCAACTTGTTTACGTGCTAATTTAATCGCATCATCAGCCTGCCAACCAAAATCATGACTACGTGAAGCAGGGTTACCAAAAATGCCATCCTTACCAAGGAAATTGCACATTTTTTCTACTACTCTGTCATCAACAGGCGTTGTTGCAGAATAATCAAAATAAATGGGGGTTTTAATATTACTCATAAAATTATCGTGTAACCTTAGTTGGGCTTTTAATCACTTGTACCTGTGCCTTTTCTTTGTTTTTTTGCTTCTTTTTCTGAAGCATAGCAACTTCTAGCACATCGCCTCTAGCCTTCATATCAGCTAACGAAATACTGCCAAGAAAATGCTGAATTTGTCCACTTAAATCCACCCATAAATCATGGGTCAAGCAACGTTTAGATCTCACACAATCCACGTTGCCACCACAGTTTGTTATATCTGTATTTTCGTCAACTGCCATAATAATATCCGAAACCGAAATATCAGCAGGCGGGCAACTAAGTTGATAACCACCTCCAGGGCCACGCATACTTTCAACTAATTTTTTTTTGCGTAACTTAGAAAATAATTGTTCTAAATAAGATAACGATATATCTTGTCGCTGTGATATCTCCGCAAGTGATATAGGATGACCATCGCTATGTATAGCAAGATCCATCATCGCAGTAACGGCATAACGACCCTTAGTTGTGAGCTTCATAACACTCCGTACTCCAGAAAATTCTAAAGACGATAGTAGAATACCCGACTAAAATGGTCAAGTATTATTACAAATACTAATGAAATTACATCAACAGGGCTGTAATGCCTTCATTTAGCTACTTTAAGGTCAGTTTTTTGTACACTAAAATCCTCAAACCCCCCCTTAGGAAGGCGCTGATTAATTAATTCCCCTTCAAGGGTTTTTATTTGAGTACGCATTTTTTCCATTTTACTATCCATAACATGTACATGATCAAGAATACTATTCATTGTACTGGCCACAGGATCAGGCATATCTCTCGTTGCACCATAAGCATCAAAACCAAGTTTTTCTGCTATTTTAAGACGCTTTTTTTCATTATCTGTACGTGGCACCACTTCACGCCCTGGCACACCAACAACGGTTGTATTTTCTGGTACATCACGCACAACAACCGCGTTAGAGCCAATCCTTGCATCACTTTCAACAGTGATAGGCCCCAATACTTTTGCTCCAGCACCAACAACTACATTATTTTTTAACGTTGGATGACGTTTACCTTCATTCCAAGAAACACCACCTAGTGTTACACCATGATAAAGCGTACAGTCATTCCCTATTTCAGCAGTTTCACCAATAACAACCCCCATACCATGATCAATAAAAAAGCGCCGTCCAATAACAGCGCCAGGATGAATCTCAATCCCTGTCATAAAACGTGAGACATTTGATGTCATACGCGCCAACCATTTCAAATCGTATTTCCACAAAGCATGTGCAACACGATAGTGAGTAATAGCATGAACACCTGGATAAGTCGTTAGTACCTCAAACACATTACGTGCAGCAGGATCACGATCAAAAACACAGGCAATGTCTTCACGAATATGGTTGAACATAAGCACTCCACCTTCTAGATGACTATAGGGGCGCTAAGGCTATCACGAAAAGAGACAGGTCTCTATAGCCCTTCGCAAACCTCGCTCTTAACTTATTGAGAAAACAATGAACTGTGCAAAATTAAACCAAAAACAACCGCTAAAAGTCATTCAAAATACATTGCATTTGATTAAAAACAACCCATACACCGATAATTCCAGCAAATAGCTCGCTTATCTTTTCATCAATACAATGCGAGATCTAATCCCACATTCACATGACTTCATTGTTTCTATTATAGATAATATAGAGGTTCAGATAATTACGTTCACATTTTTTGTTCCAGCCAGTCATGTGGATTATCTGACTCTCACTATGGATAAAAAAATAAGGCATCACTAATAATGAAAACAATCCTTCTAGTCACCACAACATTACTGATTAATGCCCTACTTTTAAACACCACGACAATCGCAAAATACCATCCGTTTTCCACTAAAGAAAACAATAATACGAATACACTATTTCAACTAAGAGAAGACTTGCCTTCCTATGTCTTTGAATATGAATTAGAAAGACTTTACCCTGCTACTTATGCGTTTTATAAAAAACTGGACATTATGAATCGCGACACGGTCTATTCTTACTACCTTTATCATTCCAAAATTAAAAATGTAAGGCATAAGATTATTGAACTTTCAATAGGTAAGAAAAAAAGCAAAACAACTCCCACCCCTTTTTCCCTCAATCAAGCACTCATTACACTAAAAGGGACAGAGACAAAAGAATCGTCAGAACAAATAATAGATAAAAGAGGAAGTCTAAGAACGATCTCGCTCAACTAACAGGAAAAAACTAGAACGGTTTAATCGTGGGGGTAACAAAAAATAGGGGAAATTAGAGATGCTATGCTAAGAAAAAAACATGGCGCACCCGATGCGACTCGAACGCATGACCTTCGGCTTCGGAGGCCGACACTCTATCCAACTGAGCTACGGGTGCACAATAATATTACATGGGACGTTTGACATAACTCCCCTCCATGAATGGAAGGGGGATTCTTGTTTCAATACACCTTCACTAGATAGTTCATTTGAACTACCCTGATCCAGTCACTCCACAAGCTAGATACGAGTGCCGCTCGCTAATTTTGGAGTCTATATTGATTTTTCTCGTTTTTCAATCTACAAATTATTATTTATCACTTATTTCTTCTGCTTCAATCACAGGAGGCTCAGGCTCTGGTAAGCTTGGTGTGGGAGTCATATCTTCTTTCAATAGCCGGCCATTCACTTCAGCACCAACAGCCATATCTAGCAAATTATAGTGAACATCACCATGCACACAGGCCCCCTGAAAAAGCTCAATGGTCTCAGCTACATAGACATTGCCTTCAATGTTACCATTAATGAATAAATTAGAAACACGAACTTCACCTTTAATGCTGCCTTGATTTTCTAATATAAGCACAGCATCAGAAGAATCAGCGGTAAGATCTCCAATCACTGCACCATAAATACGTAAAACGCCAGTAAAGCGCACATCTCCTGAAATACTTGTTGTTTCCCCAATACAGGTCTCAAGTTTTTTGGGGTCATTTATCTGCTCATTAACTTTACTCTTACTTTCTATCATTTGCGGTTTTATATCTTTTGCCTTGCCCCTTTTAAACATATCCTAACACCTCATCACCAATTCAATAAAAATACTTAATAGCTTACCCAAAATCAAGAAGAAAACAATTCAAAGTTCACGCCCACTCTATAAATGAAAACCTACTTCAAATCGTGTTGACCATAGCACCAGCTATTAATCAAATACGTCATACAAAGAAGACTTAACATAAGTATTGACACGTAATCGAATTAATCAAAAATTAGGTAAATTATTGTTACAAATGCTGTTATCTAAATTCTGCTGAATGACTTACAGTACATCATTCTATTCTCAGACAAATCGTATTTAGCATTATAACTAAAGCCCTCAGATAAACTATTTACAATATAACACGTCGCTTTACCGTTTAGAAATTAAATAGTTACTTTCAGAAAAACAAATGAAAGAATAATGCTTTATCTCTATTTAACTTAACCAGTCGCATAAGGTAATACTTAAATAAGTTATTACCTCATAAAAAACCACGCAACTCACTTTATTTATGGCAGTAAAGCAGGAGCTTCCAAGGCATTTTCCTCATCAAGACCAAGCATAAGGTTCATATTTTGTACCGCCTGACCTGCCGCTCCCTTCACCAAATTATCAATCACCGAAAGAATAACCACCCGATGATGAGATAAACGATGTACCGCTATCCGACATAGATTAGAACTCTTAACAGAACGTGTTTCAGGATGCGAACCTATAGGCATAACATCAACAAACGCTTCTTGCGCATAACGCTCCTCAAAAAGCGTTTGTAAATCTTGCTGAGATTGACCGTTTATTGTCTCAATATAAACGGTTGCATGTATACCCCGAATCATTGGCAACAAATGTGGCACAAAGGTTAGTTCAACAGGTTCATTAGCAACTAATGACAACGTTTGGCTTATCTCGGGCAAATGACGATGCCCTGCCACACCATAAGCCTTAAAATTATCAGATGCCTCCGCTAAAAGCGTTGCAACCGCAGCTCCTCGCCCTGCCCCACTCACACCTGACTTACAATCAGCAATAATTCCATGAGCATTAATCAACCTGTTTTCTAACAAAGGTAATATTCCTAAAGAAACAGCTGTAGGATAACAACCAGGATTGGCGACAAGACGGGCGTGCTGAATGTGTTCTCGATTGATTTCAGGTAAGCCATACACAGCTTCCTTGATAAGATCAGGACTAGCATGCTCCATACCGTACCATTGACTCCATACATCAACATCCTTAATACGATAGTCGGCAGAAAAATCAATCACTTTTACACCTTGAGCAAGCAGTTCTGCCGTATGCTTCATTGCAATACCATTGGGTGTAGCAAAAAACACCAAATCACATTCAGCAAGATCACCAGCATTAGGATCACTAAACTCAATATCATAATGTCCTCGCAAATTAGGAAACATTGCATCAATACGTGTTCCTACATGAGCACGCGAGGTAACCTTGTGAACACTCACCGCAGAGTGACTTGCTAAAATCCGCAATAACTCAACACCTGTATAACCTGTTGCACCAACAATCCCTATCTTTTTCACATTCTATTCCTAATTATAAATACTAATAACCTAAGGTGGCTCTACGATGTTCTTTCAACACAGGCTCCAGTTCTGCTAATGCATCCTCATAAACCTTACGTTTAAAATAAACAACTTCTTGGCTTGGATGCCAAAAATCAACCCAACGCCAGCCATCAAACTCAGGCTTACTGGTTGCTCTCAAATTAAAATTGGAATCATGGCTAAGCAAATGAACTAAAAACCAACGCTGCTTTTGACCTATACAAATCGGCTTATTTGCTTTACGAATCATGTGCGGAGGTAAACGGTAACGCAACCATCCTGAGGTTGAGCCAACAATTCTCACATCCTTTGCTAATAGACCAACTTCCTCGTGCAATTCACGATACATTGCCTCTTCAGCGGTCTCACCCTCATCAATACCTCCTTGCGGAAATTGCCAAGAATGTTGCCCAAGCCTTTTTCCCCAAAATACTTGACCAGCGCAATTACAGACGATTATACCGACATTCTCTCTAAAACCGTCTTTATCAATCACTTAATGCACTCCATTAATCCAATACCTTAACCAACGTTAGATTCTTTCATATTAAACATGATTCATCAAATCAGAATCCGATACAATAGCTTTTTTTTAAGAAATGGCACAGGCATTATGACGTTAGCACTCTTTGATCTTGATAACACGTTACTTAGTGGCGATAGTGATTATGAATGGGGGCGATTTCTGGTTAGAAAAAATTTGGTTGATGCTGTTAGCTATGAACAAGCTAATATTCGCTTTTATGAACAATACCAACAAGGTAAATTAGATATCAATCAGTTTTGTGCTTTCGCCTTCAAACCATTAACAGAACACTCCTTTGAAGCTTTGCAGATATTACACCAAGAATTTATGCAAACAACAATCCAAGCGCTCATCTCAGAAAAGGCAAAAGCATTAGTTCTATCACACCACCAACAACAACATACACTGATGGTTATTACGGCCACCAACAGCTTTGTTACTCGCCCAATTACTGAAGCTTTTGGTATTAAGCATTTACTTGCCACCGAACCCAAAATCGTCAACAACCGTTATTATCCCGCAATCGAAGGCACTCCTTGCTTTCAACAAGGCAAAGTAATTCGCCTGCAACAATGGTTAGAAAAGAGTAATGAAACGTTAGAAGGTAGTTACTTCTACAGCGACTCGCACAATGATCTACCGCTACTTGATATCGTTGATCATCCTATTACTGTTGACCCTGATAAAAAGCTTGCTCTAATTGCTCAAAAACGTGACTGGAAAACCATTAGCCTGCATGATTAATTGACATGTTTAAATGGCGTTAAAAACATCGCATCACCATAACTAAAAAAACGGTATTGTTGTGCAACAGCATGTTGGTAAGCATTAAAAATAGCGTCATAACCCGAAAACGCTGCTACAAGCATCAGTAAGGTAGATTTGGGCAAATGAAAATTAGTAATCATGCGATCAACAACTGCAAAGGAATACCCAGCAGTAATAAATAAACGCGTCTCCCCTGCATAAGGCTGAAGACCTTGTTCGGTTACTGCGGACTCCAAACTACGTACCGTTGTTGTACCAACAGCAACCACTCTACCTCCTCGCTGTTTACAGGCTGCAACAGCCTGACAGGTAACCTCGCTCACTTCAACGTATTCAGCATGCATAATATGTTTTGACACATCATCAACCTTAACAGGCTGAAATGTACCCGCTCCTACATGCAGTGTTACACTCGCCATACTAACCCCTTTATCTCGCAAGGTTTGCAACAATACATCATCAAAATGCAACCCTGCCGTAGGTGCAGCAACAGCCCCTGGTTTTTGTGCAAAAACGGTCTGGTAACGTTCACGATCATCAGCTCTATCTGAACGCTCAATATAAGGCGGTAATGGAATATGACCATACTGCTCCAATAACGACAGCAATGGCTGATCAGAACAACATTCCAGTTCAAATAATGCGCCTTTTCGACCCAGCACTTTCACCTCAAACCGCTGCTCAAGCAACAATGTTGCACCTGCCTTTGGTGCTTTGCTTGCACGTACATGGGCAAGAAAACACTGCCCTTCTAACAAACGCTCAACCAATACCTCAATCTTTCCGCCTGTTTCTTTCTGTCCAAATAAACGTGCTGGAATAACCCGTGTATCATTAAAAACCAGTAAATCTTCAGGTTGAATTAAATCAACAATATGGTGAAAAAATTGATCTTGAATAGCACCAGACTCGCCATCAAGAATCAATAAACGACTTGATGTACGGTTTTTTAATGGTTCTTGGGCGATCAGCTCGACTGGCAGATCATATTGAAAGTCACTTAATTTCATGGCACGAATGGTACCACAACTCCCCTCACATCTGCATACTGATAAAACCATGAAAAGATATTCGACAAACGCCAATATTTAGGTAGAATAGCCCGCTCACTACGCCGGAGTGGTGGAATTGGTAGACGCGCTGGATTCAAAATCCAGTTCTCGTAAGAGAGTGTGGGTTCAAGTCCCACCTCCGGCACTCCTGATCAATATATCTTAGTCTAACAACCTCCACAAACCCGCATTCTACAGCCATTCTCCCACTATCTATACTCTCTGTTAGTCTA
Source organism: uncultured Thiothrix sp. (assembly GCA_964396615.1). Lineage (GTDB taxonomy): Bacteria > Pseudomonadota > Gammaproteobacteria > Thiotrichales > Thiotrichaceae > HyVt-477. The sequence goes on from CAYNGN010000019.1 coordinate 9,635, forward strand.
TGTTAATCCATTGACATCTCTATAAATGTGTTGGTACTGTTGCTGGTACTTTTGAATACCAACAAGGAAGTACCAACATGCGAGTGGTAAATAAACTAACTGATTCAAAGATAAAGAATTTCAAGCTTGATGCCGACAAGAAGCAATCAAAGCTTTCTGATGGTGAGGGTTTATACTTGTTGGTTAAGCCAACGGGTAAATATTGGCGGCACTCATACAGATTTGCAGGAAAACAAAAGACTATCGCGCACGGCACATACCCAAAAATAAGCCTGAAAGAAGCAAGAAGGTTAAAAAATCAGGATAAGCAAGCCTTGCTAGATGGCAATGACCCTGCACACCAAAGAAAGTTAGATAAGCTTTCAATTAATAGATCGCATAGTGAAAGCTTTGAATCTATCGCCTTAGAGTTTGCAGAAATAAATCGTAATAAGTGGAGTGAAGTCCATTTTGATAAATTTACCAGTCGTTTAAGAAACCATGCGTTTCCTTGGGTTGGCAATAGACCGATAGCAGAAATAACCGCGCCTGAGTTATTAGCGGTTATTAGAAGAATTGAGGCTAAAGGTAAACTTCATACTGTGTCAAAAGTAAAACAACATTGCGGGCAAGTCTTTAGGTTCGGCATATCAACAGGGCGATGTGAGCGTGATGTATCAGCAGATTTGAAAGGGGCATTAAAACCTGAAGTGAGAAAAAATTATGCATTCCCTACCGATCCTGATGAAATAGGTGGTTTGCTTCGCGCTATTGACGGCTATAAAGGTGAATATTCTACACGATGCGCTCTTAAAATCTTGCCAATGGTGTTTGTACGTTCAGGTGAATTAAGACATGCGGAATGGTGTGAAATTAATTTTGCTTCAAGGTTATGGGTCATACCTAAAGGTAAAATGAAATCAAAACGCGACCATGTAGTACCATTGGCACAGCAAGTTATCCAAATCATAAATGACCTTCAAGACTTCACACGTAACGGAAAATATTTATTCCCTTCTATTGCTAATAGAAATAGAGTGATGTCAGGCAATACACTTAATACCGCACTCAATCGAATGGGTTATACCAGTAATGAAATTGTTCCTCACGGTTTCCGCCATATGGCAAGCACCTTACTTCATGAACAGGGTTTTAATACGGACTGGATAGAAATGCAACTTGCACACGTTGATGGTTCAACCCGTGGTGTTTATAACAAAGCACAATACATCAATGAACGTGCCACCATGATGCAACAATGGGCTGATTACTTAGATAATTTAAAAGCAGGTGAAGTAAATAATGTTGTTCCTATCAAAAAATACCAGTAATGTATTTACAATTGCAATACACAAGGTTGTAAAATGGATATTCAGTATACCTATAACGGAATTGGCTTTATCTGGAATAAAGATAAGGAGGCAAAGAATAAATCAAAGCATGGTGGCATTGATTTTAGGCAAGCCTCTACCGCTTTCTTTGATCCATTCCTAAAGGTCGTGGATGCAAGCAGAAACAATGAAGCACGGGACGCATTAATAGGTATGGATCAACAATGGAATGTGCTATTTGTGGTGCATATCCAGATTGAAGATGATGAAATCCGTATTATTTCCGCACGTAAAGCAACATCAAAAGAGCGTAGAGATTATGAAGCCTGAACACCTAAAGAAACGATTGGATAAGAATAGAGCTATGACCAGCATCACGCTAAGAATACCTGTTGATGTTGTTGATGATATGAAAAAGGTTGCGCCCTTATTAGGCTTTTCTGGTTATCAGGCATTGTTAAAAGCCTATGTTGGGCAAGGGTTAAGGAGAGATTTAGAAAGATTGGAAAATGATACAGTCACGGCACTGGTTGATAGCCTTAAAAAACATGGTGTCAGTGAAAGTGTTATCAATGAGGCATTGACGGATGTGGCTCAAGGCTGATCATCTTAAAATTAATTTGCCTTGTTATCAGCCTTCACTTTCTTTGTGAGGGCTTTTTTATGTGTTGAATAACAGGTAGTTATCTAATGCTAAATATGTGAAAGACTGATGGCAAGAAAATATATGAACATTACTAGTCAACAGTATCATAGCGATTTTAAAAAATATGTGAATAATAAGAGACCTCGATAAGTTAAGTGAGGTTAAAAAAATGATATTGAAACAAGAAAAAGATCTAAGAGATTTTCCAATTAACGGCAAAACAAGAGCAAAAGAAAATGCTAATTATCTCGGGATTGGGTTGTCAACTTTTTGGAAATATGTAAAAAAAGGGAAAATTAAAAGACCTCTAAAATACGGTCAACGTGTAAGTGTTTGGGATGCAGAATACATCAGAAAAATTGCAAATGAGGGCTTTGAATGAGCGCACAAAAAAGCCCGTTTTTTGGCGGAAACGGGCTATATAAATGCATTGATTCTGATAGGAATTATATCACATCTACTCTTGTTTTTTTGGGAGGTGAATAATGTTTTACGATAAAGACAAAGAAGAAGCTGATTTAGAAAACTTTATTTCTAGTTTAGATACTCAAACTGATGTAGAACCGCCTCCCGATTTTTTTCAACAAGAGCAACAAGAGGTTGTTCATGAAAACATTAGTTTAAACAACATATTAAAAACAAAGGAGAAAATAAAAAGAGACTCAAAAACATGGGAACATGTAATAATTTTGAAAGAAAAAAATGGAAAAGAAAGATTTTCTATTCAATCGACTATTGAAAATTTTGAAATACTTATAAAAAAATACGGCATATCAATTAAGTACAACGAAATAACAAAAGATACAGACATACTTATACCTAAAGTTAAATATTCATCTGATAACGCAATAAATGCATCGTTAGCGTTGATTAGATCGCTATGTGTGATGAACAGAATAAGCACTAGAGAAATCAACGAGTATGTATTAATTATTGCTGAAAAGAATCGCTATAACCCTGTAACTGACTGGATTTTATCGAAAAAATGGGATGGAGTAAGCAGGTTAAGTGATCTTTTTAATACTGTTGAAGCAAAAGATAATGAATTGAAAATTATATTAATGAGGAAGTGGCTTATTAATTGTGTTGCTAATGTGTTTGAAGAAAAACCCTGTGGAAATGCAGGTGTACTTGTCTTTCAGGGAGTACAAGGGATGGGAAAAACATATTGGTTGAAAAAGTTAGCGCCCTTCTGGATTAAAGACGGTGTTACGTTATCTGTTCATAACAAAGATTCAGTGTTGTTAGTGATAAGGAATTGGATTGTTGAATTAGGCGAACTTGATGCAACATTCAAAAAGTCAGACGTTTCTAATTTGAAAAGCTTTATTACCGCAGACAGTGATGTTATCAGAAGACCTTATGCTGTGAGCGAATCGCATTATCCTCGTCGCACGGCATTTTTTGCTTCAGTCAATCCAGAGACCTTTTTAGTAGACGATACTGGAAATCGTAGGTACTGGACAATACAAGTAATTGCAATAAACAATGATCATAATATTGATATTCAACAAGTTTTTGCTGAAGTTCATCAGGATTTATTCTTAAAAAATGAAAAGAGATGGCTTAATGCTTATGAAAGTAAATTGCTAGAAGAATCAAATAAGGATTTTGAAATTGTTGATCCAATCGAAGATGCTGTTAGAGAGTTATTTAATTGGTCTAGTGAAAAAAAATCGAAATTAACAGGGAAAGAAATACTTGATTCTATTGGAATTAAAACGGAAAGAGGTGAAGTCTCGCGATTAGGTAGAATTCTTAAAAAACTTGGTGTTGAGCGTAAAAAAAGCAATGGCAGTAGATTTTATGTAATGCCCGCGATGTTTCAATATGAAGAAATTCACGGTCAAGTGCTTAAAAGAAGATGAATTTAGGGCAACTAGGGCAACTAGGGCAACTAAAGGGCAACATAAAAACACTCTGATTGCCCTTAAAAATATTATTATATTCAATGGCTTATAGCTAATAGGGCAACTA
>CAYNGN010000020.1:0-1646 GCA_964396615.1 uncultured Thiothrix sp.
GAAAATATGCCCAACTTCAATGCCTCTAACAATGGATAAGGTACCATTACCATCTGGGCTTGGGTCACCATCAATAACATTACGCAAGTCAGCAAAACGCTGTGGTTCAGGAATATCACGTTCCCAGTTTGTGGCAATAAGATGTTTTCCATCTTTGTTTGCACCACAAACAAAATCGGATAAGACTTTTACTGCATGGTCAGCAATAATAGGGATATTTAATCCAAGTGGGCCAATAGAGCCTACTTTACAGCCAACAGCGGCAAATATTTGTTCGTCATTAGCAAACTCAAAAGGTGATTCAATCCCTTCTATTTTTTCGACCTTAATTTTATTGAGTTCATGGTCACCACGAATAAGTAAAGCAATCACAGGATGATCATCACTATCACCTTTAACCAGTAGTGTTTTAATGATTCTTGCTGGTGAAACATTTAAAAAGAGTGATAGTTCTTCAATGGTTTTTTGATTAGGTGTATCAATCGTTCTCATGCCTGCTTCAGGTTCAGCACGTTCAATAGCATGAGGAATAGCATCTGCTTTTTCGACATTAGCGGCATAGTCTGATTCAGAGGAAAAAGCAATGGCATCTTCTCCTGAGTCTGCTAGCACATGAAACTCATGTGATGCACTGCCACCAATTGACCCTGTATCAGCATCTACCGCACGAAAGCGTAAACCTAAGCGTGTGAAAATACGCTGGTAGGTTTGATGCATTATGTCATATGTTTCTTGCAAAGATTCTTGGTTTAAATGGAATGAATAGGCATCTTTCATTAAAAATTCACGAGCGCGCATAACGCCGAAACGAGGACGTACTTCATCGCGGAATTTGTTTTGTATCTGATAATAATTAATAGGGAGTTGTTTATAACTGGTTAAATCTTTGCGGGCATAATCAGTGATAATTTCTTCATGTGTAGGGCCATAACAGTAGTCACGTTGGTGACGATCATGGAAACGCAATAGTTCGGCACCATATTGTTCCCAGCGCCCTGATTCTTGCCACAGTTCAGCAGGTTGTATAGCAGGCATTAATAACTCTACGCCTCCTGCTTTATTCATTTCGGTTCTGATAATGGCTTCAACATTGCGTAAAACACGTAAGCCAAGCGGCATCCATGTATAAAGACCTGAAGCAAGACGGCGTATTAGTCCTGCTCTTAACATAAGCTGATGGCTAATAATTTCAGCATCTGCTGGTGTTTCACGTAGGGTGGAAAGTGGAAATTGTGATGTTCTCATAGGTGCTACTAATCAGAAAAAATATTGTTAGGTGAGAAGCCAGAAGTACGCGGTTAGCGTATTTCGGCTACTTTAAAAAATAAGGCAAAAAGTAAAGTCAAGATTATAGCTGACAAAATCCTTAATCAGAAGAGAACAATAAGGGGTGATGGCGAATGCGTTATGGTACGCATTTGTTGTTAATAACCGTTTTTATCTCTTTTATTTTCTCTTTTCTTTGTTCAACAGAAAGTAAAGCTGTTTTGCCTTCCTCTTCCCATGCGACAGGAACATCTTGTTGTAAAGCGGCAAGATTGTTAGTTTGTTGGTCGCAATAAGCGGCTAGTTTTTTTGTATAGGCTTCAGAGGTTTGCTTTTGTGTTTGGGTTTGTTCTGTTTTTGTTAATTCGGTAGTGGGGTCA
>CAYNGN010000020.1:1659-6671 GCA_964396615.1 uncultured Thiothrix sp.
TTATTTGTTGGTGGTTGTTTATTTTTATCTGTTCTATCACGCTCTGGTGACTCGGCCTCTGGAAGATAGCGATGCTCTTTTTCCGCTGTTTTTTTTGCTGCTAAACCTGCTGCTTTGCGAATTTTTTCTTCTATATTTTTCTCAACTATTTTTCCAGGGGCAGGGTGATCTGTGTAATGAACCTTTTCGTTGGCATCAATCCATTTGTAAACACCTGCATCCGTTTTTGCAAAAGTGGTATGGTTAAATGCGCTTAATAGGACAAAAGCTGCGCTATAGGTATATTTATTCATAGTATTATTGATGAGTTAATTTTTAATAGTATTAAGGCGCTTATATAAAAATGTGCCTGCTTTTTTAGGTGAAGTGGTTTACCTTGCTATATTTTGATGGCATCACGCATAGTAAATTATGAAAAAACGCAAAACATGCGTTTTCAGATTATCGGTATTCTAAGCGGTTAAATGCTTGCTACTTTCCAGTACAAGTCTATTTGAGGATCAAAAACAGTAATACGGCCTTCTTCTGTATCAATATTCTTTGGTAAAGGTAATGGCATAGCAGAGCGTTTTAAGCATATTTTATGGGCATTGATAGGGAGTTTATAGAAAGCAGGACCATGTAATGAGGTAAAACCTTCTAATTTATCCAAAGCGTTTTCTTGTTCAAATACCTGCGCAATAATGGATAAGGTGTTGGCAACATTAAAAACGCCTGCACAACCACAACTACTTTCTTTAGCATGATCTAAGTGTGGTGCTGAGTCAGTACCTAAGAAAAAGTGAATGTCACCACTAGTCACTGCTTTTACCAGAGCGAGGCGGTGTATTTCCCGCTTTGCTACAGGTAGGCAATAGTAATGTGGCTTAATACCACCAACTAACATTGCATTACGATTAACGACTAAATGATGTGGAGTGATGGTTGCCGCCGTATTGTTATCACAGGATTGAACATAATCGACACCTTCTTTTGTCGTTAGATGCTCAAAGACAATATTGAGCTTTGGAAAGTGTTGACGGATCGGGATTAGTTTTGTGTCAATGAAGACAGCTTCCCGATCAAAAATATCAATATCGTTATCAACTACTTCACCATGCACTAAAAAAGGCATGCCAATTTCTTCCATGACTTCCAGTACAGGGTAGATATTTTCAATATTTTTAACCCCCGCGGCTGAATTTGTGGTTGCCCCTGCAGGGTAAAGCTTTACGGCCTTAATATGTCCTGACAAATAGCCTTGACGAACATCTTCGGCATCCGTTTGTTCTGTCATATAAAGCGTCATTAAGGGGGTAAAATGACTTTCTTGAGGCAATAAGGCTTGAATTTGTTGCTGATAGCGAATGGCATCTTGTGTCGATATCACAGGTGGTTGCAAGTTTGGCATAACAATGGCACGCCCAAAATGTTTGGCACTGAACGGTAAGACATGAGCTAGCATTGCATCACTGCGTAAATGTACATGCCAGTCATCAGGCATGGTTATTGTCAGGCTTGTTCTGTTGTTTGTCATTGAAGCTCCTGTGCGTTATTTAACACAGGCATAGTAGCAAAAATGATATAGATGATTGATAAAATACGGCTATTTGGTTGTATGTTGTGCATAATGGGTGAATTAATGCTACATTTTTGTCGTAGATTAATAGACATTCTTTGTTAATTTACTAATATTGTTTATTTTATGGGGGGAAATATGAAGGTTATAAATCTACAGGAGAATAACAATGGACATTGAAATCTATGATGTTGTTGTTATTGGTGCAGGTATACAAGGTGTTGGTGTAGCGCAAGCTGCAAGCGCAAAAGGTTATCGTGTCTTAGTGCTAGAACAGTATGAACAACCTGCTCAGGGAACTTCAAGTCGTTCATCAAAATTAATTCATGGTGGTTTGCGTTATCTTGAAACAGCTCAGTTTTCTTTGGTGTATGAATGTTTAACAGAGCGTAAATATTTACTACGCAATGCACCGCATTTGGTTAAACTTGTGCCGTTTTATATTCCTGTCTATGAGAATAGCTATCGCAGTCCTTGGAAAATTGCTCTAGGGCTTTCATTGTATAGTCTACTTAGCTTTAGCGCTTTTTCTCGCATCCCACGCCAGCAATGGGATACATTGGATGGTATTGAAAAAAAAGGCTTAAAAGCTGTTTTTAAATACTATGATGGGCAAACTGATGATGCCGCATTAACACGTGCAGTCTTAGCTTCCGCGCAATCAATGGGGACAGAAATACAGTTTTCAGCGGAGGTCAGTGCTGTTGCAGTTGAGAGTGATCAATGCAAGGTGACTTATCAGCAACATGATCAAGAAAAAACAGTGTTAAGTAAAACTATTGTCAATGCAAGTGGTCCTTGGGTTAGCTCATTATTGGAGCGTATTAAACCTATTCAGCAACCTCAGCCTGAAGTTGAACTTGTGCAAGGTGCGCATATTATTATTAATGGTGAAGTGGAGCGAGGAATGTATTATTTAGAAGCGCCACAAGATCAACGCGCTGTTTTTGTGATGCCTTGGAAAGAAAAAGGCAAATTACTGATTGGAACGACAGAAAATGCTTATCAAAATGATCCCGCCAATGTAATGCCCTTAGCGGCTGAAATTGATTACTTGTTGACTGTTTATAATCATTATTTTGCGACCCATCTTGATAAAGATGCGATTATATCTGCGTTTGCAGGTTTACGTGTTTTACCAAAAGCACAAGGTAATGCATTTTCCCGTCCTCGCGATACGCTTGTTATTGCGAGTGATAGGAATAATCCTCGTTTACTGAGTCTTTATGGTGGCAAGTTAACCGCATATAGAGCAACGGCTGATCGAGTGATGAAACAATTACAGCAGATGTTACCAAAAGCAACAGGTGTACTGGATACTCGCTCTGTAAAACTGCCTTAATCATTCCACTTTGGTAAAGGGTGAGGTTGTTGCTTTGTTGGTATTCTCTATGGCTTGAGTGCTTGACATCACCAACCTTGCAAGTAAGTTTACTTGCAAGGTACTGACATAACGACTGCATACAATGCATAAAAAACATAAGCCCATTATTATTCACTGCTATTTTTATCTAAGGTTCTTTCTTATTTAAAAATGTACCTTTTTAACGAGTGTAAACAAAGATACATAGCCCATGTGTTTAGATAAAAATGATTAGTTGCTTTTAACCTCTAAAAATTGGGTTATCCTTGTAAAGCAACTGATTCTTATGAGTGTTTCAATATAGTAAAGTTCATCTGTTTTGAGTATTATTTGATCTTTATTTTGTTGGTATTTTGATACACTTTGCAAAATATTGATTTTAATTGACAATTTTTATTGTGCATGGTTAAAAAGGTTTGGTGGTATATTTTTTGGGGATTTGTATTATATAAGAATAAAAAATAAGCTAGGGATATGAGTAAAGGCTACTCAAGCAGAGACTCGAAATGAAGCGTTCTTTAGCGTACAGTATGGCAGAAAAATTTTAACCTAAATGAGTCAAATTACTATGTCTAGTCAGATTCAATTCAAAACCCAGCCTCACGGTAAACTTTTGGGATCAATACGTGTTCCTGGTGATAAATCCATTTCGCACCGTTCTATTATGCTTGGTTCATTAGCCGATGGTATTACCGAAGTGACAGGCTTTCTTGATGGTGATGATTGTCTTGCCACACTTAATGCATTTCGACAAATGGGCGTAAGGATTGATGGTCCTACCAATGGAAATTTGCGTATTTATGGTGTGGGTTTGCAGGGACTAAAAAGTCCTGATGGCGAGCTTGATATGGGTAATTCTGGAACGTCTATGCGCCTTATGTCAGGTTTAATGAGTGGACAAGCTTTTGATGTGACTTTGACGGGAGATACTTCATTATCAAAGCGTCCCATGCAACGTGTGATGAAACCCTTATCAGCAATGGGAGCTGTTATTCATGCTACAGAAGAGAGTACGCCGCCATTGAGTATAACAGGAGGACAAACGCTAAAAGGTATCCATTATGATTTGCCTGTTGCGAGCGCTCAAGTTAAGTCGTGTGCTTTATTAGCAGGGCTTTATGCCTCAGGCACAACATCCGTTTCAGAGCCTGCGCCTACTAGAGATCATACTGAACGAATGTTGCGTGGTTTTGGTTATAACGTTGTTACTGAAGCTAATACAATGGGCTTGCAAGGTGGTGGTGCGTTGCAAGCGACTTGCATTGATGTCCCTGCTGATATTTCATCAGCAGCATTTTTTTTAGTCGGTGCAAGTATTGCAGTAGGCTCTGATTTAACGTTGGAGCATGTCGGCATTAACTCAACACGTACTGGAGTGATTGATATTTTGCGTTTAATGGGCGCTAATATTGAGTTAAGTAATGTAAAAGAAGTCGGCGGCGAACCTGTTGCTGATATTCGTGTTCGTTCTGCTCCCCTGAAAGGTATCCTTATTCCTGAAGAACTTGTGCCATTGGCTATTGATGAGTTTCCTGTCTTATTCATTGCTGCAGCCTTTGCTGAAGGACAAACAGTACTGACAGGTGCCGAAGAATTGCGCGTTAAAGAAAGTGATCGTATTCAAGTAATGGCAGATGGTTTACAAGCCTGTGGAACAGATGCAACGCCAACGGCGGATGGGATGATTATTAATGGCGGAACATTACAAGGTGGTTCTGTTGAAAGCCATGGTGATCATCGTATTGCAATGGCGTTTACGATGGCAGGTTTATGTGCTGAAGGGGTAATTCATATTAACAATTGTGCTAATGTGAATACGTCCTTTCCTGATTTTATTGCACTAGCTTCTACAGCAGGTGTAAAAGTGAAGATTGTTTAGAAATGAATGTTTCAGGATAAAATAATGAAGCTTAAAAAAGAAGTACGCTGTTTATTTGTTTGCATGGGCAACATCTGCCGCTCACCGACAGCACAAGCGGTGTTTGAGAATTTGGTTGCATCAAAAGGTTTGAGCGATAGTATTTATGCAGATTCAGCAGGAACCCATGCCTATCATATTGGTGAGCAACCTGATAAGCGCTCACAACAAAC
>CAYNGN010000020.1:6692-13251 GCA_964396615.1 uncultured Thiothrix sp.
GGTATTGATATGTCAGCACAATGTGCAAGACAGGTTGAGAAAGATGATTTTGTAACCTTTGATTATATATTGGCGATGGATGAGGCAAATTATGTAGATTTAGAAAAAATAGCAACGTTTAAACAACGTGAAGAGCGTTTGCATTTATTTATGAATTTTGCTGGATACCGCGATGAGACCGAAGTACCTGACCCCTACTATGGTGGTACGCATGGTTTTGAAAGGGTGTTTGATATGGTGCAAGATGCCTCTGAAGGATTGTTGGCGGAAATTTCAAAGAAATACGGTTGATAGAGAAACAGAAAATTGCTTTCACTGATCAGAAGCAAGTCATGTGCGTTATTTTTTAATCAGAAGCATGTTTGAGCATAGCGAGTTCCTGCTGATTTAAAAATAATCCACATGGCTTGCTGGGTTCGTTAGCGTGAATGTAATTATCTGACGTACTATATTACCTATTTTATTTTTTTATTCCTGTAATAACATTGGAGAGAATAAAAAAATTGCGCTATTATTGTTCATCTTGCTTGGTTATCTTTACCAAGACAAAGTCAGCGTGTTTATTCCACCCCAAGGAATAGCAGATCAAAATAATAGTGGAAAGGGCCGTGTAAATGAGCAGTGATGCGAGGATGTTATGGACTGAAGGACTCTTCCTTTCCCCACAAAGTTTTCAACAGCAAGAGCGTTTTTTGTTTAATTATATTGAATCTCGTAGTAAGCCAATAAGTCCTTACTATTGGGGTATTGTATCGTTGAATATTTTAGCAGAAAAGCTTGATAATGGTGTGTTTTCCTTGAAAAACTGTCAAGGCATCTTTCCTGACGGTACGCCTTTTGATATTGCAAACAGTACTGCGCTAGAAATTCATCTTGAAGAGGATGTAGCAGATCATTTTATCTACCTTGCAATAGGCAACAGTTACGAGAGTAGTCCACAAGTTATTCTTGAAAAAGAGCGAGACGAAAAGTCAGTGGTTCGGTATTTTATTGATGACTTAGATGTCATGGATACACAGACGATAGGGCGGGTGAATAAAAAAGAAAAACTTCCTATTGGTAAGCTTAATTTTCAGCTTTTTGTGGCAAAACAACCCATTGATAATTATACACAAATTGCAATAGCACGTATTAAGGAACGCGATGTAACAGGAAAGGTTAACCTTGATCAGGCATTTATTCCTCCTACCCTATGTAGCCATGCAAGTACGGTTATATATGATTATATTTGTCAAACTTCCAGTCAGTTGATTCATCGAAGCGAAACACTTGCAAAGCGATTAATCAACCCAGGAACCAGTGGTGTTAGTGATATTATTGATTTTAATATGCTATTGATTATTAATCGTTTTACGACTGTTTTTAGATATTTTTCCCAAGAAAAAAAAGTACATCCTAGAGAGGTGTATATGGAGGCTCTCAAGCTAGTTGGTGAGTTGTCAACAATAGCCAGTGAGGAAAAAAGACCAAGTGAATATGCTGTTTATACGCATAATAATTTAGCGTTAACCTTTGATTTTCTGTTCCAAGATATATACGAATATTTGCATTACAGCACAGTGCCAAAAGCACTTTCTATACCGCTTCGTGTGCATGGACAATATCAAACGGTTTATACCACTGAATATTTATCAGAAAGTGTCTTTACCGAGCACAATCGTTATGTGTTAGCGGTAAAAGGAGATTTGGGTTTGGCTGAGTTGCAAACAAAAATTCGTAAAATATCAACACTGGCATCCAGTATTGATTTATTGCATCAATTAGTGAGTTCGCATACGCAAGGTATTCCATTGTTAGCGCAGCCTAGCGTACCAAGGGAAATTCCTTATCATTCCAATTGTGTTTATTTTGACTTAGATACGTCTTCTACACATTGGAAAAAAGTTACCAAGAGTCGTTGTATAACAGCACATGTTGATAGTTTGATATCAGGGCTTGAGTTTGAAATATGGGCGATAAGAGGGAAATAGTTTGAGGGGATATAACCATGAATAATGATGATATTTTTGCTGATACAGAATCGGATCTTACCCAAATTTATCCGATGCCAGGGGGCAATAAAGATGACATACAAAATTTACTGAAGAATGAGCATCAACATCGTCAGCAAGTATTTGATTCATCAGAAATAAGTAGTTCTACTCATAAAAAATCCAGTCGCACCTTAGTTGATGCTGCGAGTCATTTATTGATTCTTGTTGCACATGTGTCTAATACCTTAGAGGCAAGAGATACCTATGAATTAAAAATGCGTGTCATTGAAGAAATTAACACCTTTATTGAAACAACCAAACAATTAGGGGTTGATGAAAAAACGCGCGATGAGGCAACCTATATATTATGTACAGCTGTTGATGAGGCCGTATTAAATACCCCTTGGGGGCGACAGAGTGATTGGAGCGTTAATACCTTACTGAGTCGTTATTTTGAGGATGTAGCAGGAGGACAGCGGTTTTTTGAAAAATTATTGGAGCTAGGGAGTGATCCTGTACGCAATCATCAATTGCTTAAGTTGATGTATTACTCATTATCATTGGGGTATCAAGGTCGATATCGTACCAAGTCTGATGCGACAGAAAAATTGCTTAAAGTGCGTCAGTGGACGGCGGAAAGAATTGCACATGCGGAAGCTGATAATACGACTGATCTTTCACCGCATTGGAAAGGCGTATCAGGTCTTGGCTTTGGTTTAAAAGAATATGTTTCAGGTTGGTTGCTCACCGCTTTTGCTGCATTATTGCTTGCAGGTGCATTTACTTATTTTTTAACAAGTCTCAATATTTCCACAGCGGCGGTTAATAGTCAGTTGGTTCAGCTTGAGGTGACAACGGTTGATCGCCCGAAGCCACAACGTATTCATGAACCGCCAAAAACAACAAAACGCAGTGCAATTAAAGACTTTGTTAGCCAAGGTATTGTGGTTGCATCGGATAGTAAGTTATTAATTCCTGGTGATAATTTATTTTCATCAGGGAGTACGCAAGTGACAGACGTACTTCGTGCTTCATTAGAGAAACTGGGTGAAACGCTAAAAGAAGAACGTGGGCATTTTCGTATTACGGGTCATTCTGATAATGTGCCATTGGGCTTTAGATCAAGGCAGATTTACGGTTCTAACCAAGGTTTATCACAACAACGCGCCGATGCAGTTGCGGCTATTCTAAAGCCTTATTTAAGCGCTACAGGTCGTATTGAAACGCAAGGAAAGGGTGATAGTGAGCCGATTGCTGACAATAAGCTGGCAGTGGGAAGAGCAAAAAACCGCCGTGTTGAGATAGATATTTTTAATTAAGATAACGTTTACAAATACAAACTATGAAACAAGTGTTTAGCAGGCTGTTTGGGGTCATCAAGCAAGGGTGGTTTTTATCGTTAGTGGGTGTCATTCTGTTATCCATTATTATCTATTATGTTGCCCCTCTTATTAGTGAGAAAAATAGCACTCTCATTACGCTGTCGAGTATTACAGGTCTGGTGATTATTTGGTTGATCTTTCAACTTATTCGCCTATTGCAAGTGCATAAACAAGATGCAGCGATGCTGGATAGTTTGCAAGATATGGATGCGGTCGATGCAACACAAGCCGCTGTGGATGAGGAGCTTGAGGTATTACAAGAACGTTTATCAGAGGCGGTCAATGAGTTAAAAAATAGTCGCTTTGGGAGTAAAGAAGGTGGGAAGTTGCACTATCTTTATCGAATTCCTTGGTATGTACTCATTGGTCCTCCTGCTTCAGGAAAAACAACGTTATTAAAAAACTCCAGTCTACGTACGGTCTTAAGTAAAAAATTTGGTCGGGAATCTGTTGGCGGAATCGGTGGGACACGGCATTGTGACTGGTGGTTTGCTGAACAAGCGGTGCTTTTAGATACTGCGGGTCGTTATACCACACAAGATAGCCATAAAGATAAAGATGGCAAAGCATGGTTAGGCTTTTTGGGCTTGTTGAAGAAACATCGAGAACGCCGTCCTATTAATGGCGTAATGATTGCAATAAGTATTGATGAGTTGCTTTTGTCCGATAATTTACAGCAACGTGCTAAGGAAGTACGGCAGCGTTTGCAAGAATTATATGAGCAGTTTTCATTGAATCTGCCCGTTTATTTGATTTTTACCAAATCGGATCTGTTAGCAGGATTTTCTGAGTTCTTCTATGATCAAGATAAGAGGGCGCGTGGACAAGTTTGGGGGACAACCTTTACTCAGCGGAATAAAGTCATTGAAAATCCGTTAGAGAAATTTCAACAAGAACTTGACTTGCTTGAAGATACATTAAAAGATAAGTTGCTGTATAAGTTGGAAAGAGAGTCTACCTTAGAGCGGCGGAAGAAAATTTATGCATTTCCAGAGCAGTTTGCCGAAGTAAAAAACAGTGCTTATCAATTTGCTCAGGAAGTTTTTTCTGAGTCACGTTATCAGCATAAAATCTTATTTCGCGGGGCTTATTTTACCAGTGCTGAACAAACAGGTTCGCCGATTGATAAACTATTAGCAAATCTTGCCCGCACGTTTGGTTTTGAGCAAGCGCCTAGTGTTGCGAGTCGCAGCCGTGGCAAAAGCTATTTTATTGATGATTTATTGCAAGATGTTATTTTTCCTGAGGCTGAGCTTGCAGGCTTAAATCCTGTTTACGAAAGAAAAAAGCGTTTTTTACAGTGGGGAATGATCAGTGCTGCTGGCTTGATTACTTTACTGGGTATTAGCTTATGGTTTATCAGCTATCAAAAAAATAAGACGGATATACAATCTGTAGAGACTCAAACAGCTACCTTACAGCAATTGACGCTTGAAGCTAAAGATGACAATAGCATTGAAGCATCGTTAAAAACTCTCAATCAAGCAGCTCATTTGTATGCGCAAAAAGATGAGCATGGCATGATGGCCCGTTTTGGGCTTAATCAGCAAAAGAAACTACAACATCAAGCTGATAATACCTATCAGCAAGTGTTGCATGCACGTCTTTTGCCCTATGTCTTGAATACTCTTGAGCAAGGCTTGCAACAAAATGCGAGTAATACAGGCAAACTGTTTAATTATTTGAAGGGATATTTAATGCTTGCTCCAAGGCATAACAAACATTATGCCGCGAACCCTACCTTATTGAAGACATTATTGCTGCCTGATTGGAAAAATCAGTATAAAAATGAATTAACGGCAGAACAGCTAGAAGAACTCGCGTTACATCTGGATCATCTTATTGCAGTAAAGCCTGTCTTGGCAAAAGTTGATCTGAAGCAAGATGATCAACTCATTGAAGATGCACGCGATGTATTGCTTAAGCAAGATGTAAGTGAGTTAATTTATGCTCAAGTCAAACAGGAAATAATGCAGGCGGAGCAAAAGCTACAAGCGTTTCGTATTACAGGCAATCGGGCACCGTTTAGACATGCAGACAAAATATTCGAGCATGACCAAGGAGAGGAGCTGCATAGCTATCATTTGGATGGGCTATACACTCATAAAGGTTATAAACAATTTGTGGTACGAAGCAAGGAACTGCTTGCAGAGTATATGAGTGATAATTGGGTGCTGGGTAAAACCATTGATCGCGGTGTTAAGATTATTTATCAAGATATTAGCGCATTGTTTTTGGCTGAGTATCAGGATGTGTGGAATAAGTACCTTGCTCACTTGAAAATAAGAACGATTGTGAGTATTAAAGATGGTGCTGATTTATTGGATATCAGTGCAGCACCTGATTCACCAATCAAAGGCTTATTGCTGGCTGTTGCGAAAGAAACCCATTTGTCTAAATCATCTACGCCTGCAGGCAGTGAAGAACGTGCGTTAAATGAAGCACGACGTGAAATTCTAAAACAAACAGGTAAAGCAGGTTCAATTGTCAGTAATATTGCGGGGGGTGATGCAATCGCAAAAATAGCGTCGGCAAAAGGTGATGATGCAGTGACCTTACATTTTCAACAACTGCGTCGGTTAATGGATAAAAATAGTAATAGTTTTGAAAGAATTAAGAACCATTTGGAGCGTTTAGGGAGTAAATTGCGTGACTTAGATACAGCAGTGCCAGGAGAGAGTACAACTGAGCAGCGCAAAGCGGTCAAAAAGCTCTTAGATGGTTTACATGCAATGGCTAATACACAACCTGTGCCATTACGTCCTTGGTTATTACAGATTAAGGTGGCGATTACTGAGCTATTAGAAGGTAATTTTGATAAAACACTAGATGCACTATGGAAAAGTCGTGTTTTAGCACCTTATGAAACAACAATACGCGGTCGATATCCACAGGCAGGTTCACCTAAAAATGTGATTCCTGCGGGAGATTTTAGTCGGTTTTTTGGGCCAGAAGGGCTAATGGAGACCTTTTTTAATGAACATCTTGCCGAGAGTATTGATCGTAGTGGCAAGGAATGGAAATCGGTGGCATCCATTGCTTCACCTATTTCAGCGACATCATTGAAGCAGTTTCAGCGTGCTGAAGGGATACGCAAGGCTTTTTTCCCTAATGGGAGTCGTATGCCCAGTATGACGTTTACCTTGAAGTTGCTTGAAGCCAGCCCTGATATAACTAGCATTGTCATGGATGTTGATGGTAATA
>CAYNGN010000020.1:13284-13505 GCA_964396615.1 uncultured Thiothrix sp.
CCTATTGGTATGCAGTGGCCAGGACCTAATAAAGCAGGGGCTATTCGTTTGCAAGCACAAACTGAGGATGAGCAATCTATTACGATTAGTGCCGAAGGAGAATGGGCTTTGCTGGAAATGTTTGGCAAAAAAGGGCAGCGGAAACGCCTTTCAAATCATGAGTATCAGGTTCATTTTAAACAACAAGGAAAGCATATTTCTTTTTTGTTAAAAGCATCGAG
>CAYNGN010000021.1:0-1771 GCA_964396615.1 uncultured Thiothrix sp.
CAGTGCGATTCATAGCAGGCTTCAAATTGTAAACTACTTTTGACATTTATGAAGGATGCCTAAATTTGTTACTAATGTGATGGGAGTAGAGTTTTGAAACCAAGGTTTAATACATTGAATGACTGGCTGGCATGGCAAGAGTCTTTGCATTGGTCAACGATTGATCTTGGCTTGGATAGAATATGCCAAGTTGCTGAAAATATGGCATTGTTTGATCTTCCCTATACTATTATTACCGTGGCAGGAACAAATGGTAAAGGCTCAAGTGTCGCACTGCTTGATGCTATTTTATCAGCACAAGGTTATAAAACAGGTGCTTATACGAGTCCTTATATTAACCATTATAATGAGCGTATTAAGGTGATGGGGGTTGAGGCTAGTGATGCACTGTTATGTGACGCTTTTCAATCAGTTGATGAGGCAAGAGGTGTTATTAGTCTAACCTATTTTGAGTTTGGTACATTGGCAGCAATATGGATTTTTAAGCAGCAAAAAGTTGATGTGGCTTTGCTTGAAGTGGGAATGGGAGGCAGGCTTGATGCGGTGAATGCATGGGATGCAGATGCTGCATTAATTACGACCATTTCTCTTGATCATATGGAATGGCTAGGGGATAACCGTGAAGCTATTGGTCGTGAAAAAGCAGGTATTATGCGTTCTACCATGCCTGTTATTTCGGGGGATTTTGATGTGCCGAAGACGATTGCTGAAACGGCTAATCATGTGGGCGCTATACTTTATCAAGTTGGTAGAGATTACACATATACATGGCGAAAAGGCGAGCATGAATGGTCATGGAATGGTTGGAGTCATTCTATTTCGGCCTTGCCTTTACCTGTTTTATCAGGCACGTTTCAGGTGGCTAATGCCGCTAATGTGATTGCTGTATTGATGAGTTTAGTCGGCGTACTAAAAGTATCTCATTTTGCTATTTGTCAAGGTCTTAGGGAGGTAGTGTTAGCAGGTCGGTTAGAGCTAGTTCGAACTAAGCCTGACATTCTATTAGATGCTACCCATAACCCACAGGCGGCAAAGCAATTGTGTTGTTGGCTTAAGGAAAATCCTGTGCAGGGTAAAACAATTGCGTTGTTTTCGATGTTGAAAGATAAAGACATCGCAAAGGTTGTGGCGCTTATGCAAGGTGAAATTGATCATTGGCTTATTGTTCCCTTGTTAGATGAAAGAGGTTTAGCTGCTGATGATTTAAGGCTGAGAATGGAAGAAAAATTAACAAATAAACTTTCATTGTCAGTTTGTGACACAATGAATCATGCATGGGAAGAAAGTAAAAAATCTTTAAATCAGCAAGATAGGCTAGTTGTTTTTGGTTCTTTTCTGTTATTATCAAAATTTAATGTAATTCTTTCAGAGTAGATGCTAATCTATTAATAGATAAACATTTATAGATTGATAATAACAGAAAATATTGGAATAAAAGGAGAGATGAATATGGAGAAAGCAGTTGTAAGAAGAGGCGTAGGTGCTATTGTACTTGCCCTAGTTGCGGCTTTGTTATTAGGTTACTTACTTAAGGGGAAGCGTGATGACCGTACGCATGTTGTTGATAAACAAACAATGCCATCAGATATACAAATTTTTCCACGTGGTAATAGTAGTGACAGTAGTAATTCGGCTATAGCGGATAGTAGCACTGGTGCTGGTAAGGCAGCTGCTGTTGGCGTTATTGCTGCTGCGGGTGCAGCTGCAGCGGGTGCTTTGGCAAGCAGTGATAGTAAGAAGGGTTCAGATGCGGTTCGTGGAAGTTTTAGTA
>CAYNGN010000021.1:1790-6644 GCA_964396615.1 uncultured Thiothrix sp.
ACGGATGCTAGTTCAGGTAATGCCTCAATGGGGAAAAATAGGATTACTGTTGATGGTGCTGGTCAAGCTATTGTTAATAACAAAAATGCTGGTGCAAGAGAAACGCCTGCGCAGTTTTCTATTCGTGCCCCTAAGAAAAATGAAGTACGTCCTATTGTTGATCGCTCTACGAGCAATCAAGTAGCAAGATCTAATGCAAGGCTTATTGGAGAGAAAAAGCTTCCGCCTGTTTCTGCTGGAAGCCGAAAAATTGCGTCATCGAGAGGTGTTTCTACCTCTAGTGCTTCTGGTACGCGTAAAATTACTTCAACAAAAGCACGTATTGCCTCAACAACACCTGTTACTACTGGTCGTAATAAGTATTCAGTTCAGCTGCTTGCAACATCAAACTCCAGTAAAGCAGATAGCCTCAGCAGTACCATGGAAAAAGAGGGATATGCGACTTACGTTAAGGCAAGTAAAAAAGGCTCAGGTAGTTTGTACCGTGTTCGGTTAGGCAGTTTTAGTGGTCGAGCTGATGCGGTAAAAAAGCAGGCCGACTTGAAACGTCGTTATCGTAAAAACCCTTATATTCAAAGTAGTGTAGTGGTTAAACAATAATGGCATTGGGGCTTAACTATGTTGATATTGGAATTATAATATTAATATTTCTCTCCGCCCTTGTGGGATTTATACGTGGATTTGTCAGAGAAGCACTTTCTCTGACGATCTGGGTTGCTGCGATTGTGTTGACTATTGCTTTTGCTGAAGATTTATCAACAAAGTTGCCTTTTACTATTTCCTACGCTTTAGCACCTCTAATTATTGCTGCAGTGTTAATTTTTGTTGGTGTGCTTATTGTTGGTTCTTTGGTAAATTATCTAGTAAGCAAAGGTCTTTATGCAATTGGTATGGGAGGACTGGATCGTATTCTAGGAGGCGCTTTTGGTGTCATACGGGGTGCTTTAGTGGTTACTTTGCTTGTTTTGCTCTTAAGTTTAGGGCTGACACCCTTTGTTACAGATAGTGTTTTTTGGAAGGAGTCTGCGTTTGTGCCACGTTTTAAAGAAGGAGCGGAGTGGGTTAAAAATATGATACCTGCGGATATTGAGCAACAAATCAAGGATGTAGGAGTGGATCTTGGTATTGCTTCTGAAGAAAAGAAAGACGAGAAGGAAGGTAATGATCCGCTTGACGTTGAGTAATCATTTAATATTTATATTTAAATAAGGCTTTATGATGTTGTCAGGTTTTCCACAACAAATGGGAACAAAATCGGAACGAAAGCTTTGTAAGCTTTATTCATCACTAAATGATAACGATCGTTTGACTCTGATGAAGTTTGCAGAGTTTTTGCTTGTTGAGTCTGTAGTTAGCCAAGACGAAAAAAGCGAGGGTGAAGGTCTATCTAATAACTCCTCTCTGGCTGTTTCAACGCCTTTTCCAGAACCAAAGATTATCCCCGCTCCAGAAAATGAAAATGTTATTAAGGCGATTAAACGCATTGCAAAAATGTATTATATGGTTGATAAAAGTAAGATGTTTGATACAACCTCAACACTGATGACAGAGCATTTAATACATGGTCGTCCTGCACGAGAGATTGTCGCTGATGTAGAGAAAAGCTTTAAGCAAGAGTATGACAAGTTATATGATGAGTATAATAAAAAACAGCAACTATAAATTGTTACCTCTTATTTATTTTTCTCAATAATGCCAGAGGAAAGTAGTGTATTAAATACCTCAATAAAATTGCTGTTTTCCGTCCATGCTTCTATATCTTCTAAACGATAAGAGTTGTTTCCCGTTAAATACTGAATAGCAGGTAGTAAGTCTTTTGAGCATGTCATATGCTTTCCAGCATAATATAGCTGTATTGCATGTTTTTGTTCTACCCATATGAGTCGTGCAGCTGGACTTCGATAGTAATTCACATTTTTTTCAGCATAATCCTGACAGTTTGCTGTATTAAGGCTTGTTTGTCTTTCTCCCGTTAGGTACTTTCCAAGCCATTGGGTAATAAAATCATCATTTTGTTCTAATGCATCAAGTAATAATGCTTTCATTGCTGCTATATCATGGCTAGTCAGTTCAGCAGGGTGGGATTGTAGAGTGCGTTTTGCATCACTAAAGCGCTTTTTTAAGGTGGAAGTTTCAGCCAACTCTCCTAAGTATGATTCAATAAGATCTTGTTGGTTGGGGGCGCGAAAACCAACAGAGTAAGTCATACAGTGACCTTCCGCTATGCCATAGTGCGCGAGTTTAGGAGGGAGATAAAGCATATCACCTGCTTCTAGTAACCATTCTTCGGTTGTATTGAAATCCTGTAAAATACAAAGATCGCTATCTGCTAAGATATGATTTGGATCGGCTTGGCTGTCAAGTGACCAGTGACGTTTGCCTTTGGCTTGGATGAGAAACACATCATAATCATCAGTATGTGGTCCCACGCTTCCTTGATCAACGGCATAACTTACCATTAAGTCATCAATACGCCAGTCAGGAATGAAATTAAACTGTGTGATAAGTGTCTGCAGTTCAGGATAGTATTGCTCAAGGTCATTAACTAGCAGTGTCCAGTGACTATTAGGTAAGTTTAGAAAGTCTTCTTCTGCAAAAGGACTTGCATGAAGTTGCCATGCAGGTTTGGTTTTTTCGATGATAATACGAGCAGAATCAATTTCGCAGGCTAGCCCTGCTAGTTCTTCGGCACTAAAAGGCGTTGTAATAGCAGGGAAAGCTTGGCGAATGAGTAATGGCTTTTGTTGCCAATACTCATGTAAAAATTGTTGTGGGGATAATCCACCCAGTACGCTGTTGTTCACTTGCTTATATCTTTTTAGCGCTTTCTATGGCATTGCCAATATAATTAGCAGGGGTCATTTGTAAGAGCATTTCCTGTGCTTCTTGAGGGATATCTAATTCATAAATAAAGTTTTTTAGTGTTTCCTGTGTTATTTTTTTCCCGCGGGTAAGTTGCTTTAGTTTTTCATAGGGGGTTTCGATGTCATAACGACGCATAACCGTTTGAATGGGTTCTGCAAGTACTTCCCAATTATTATCAAGTTCCTCTAACGTGCTCTCTTCATTAGGGGTTAGTTTACTGATACCACGGAGTAAAGAGGCATAAGCAATGACTGAGTGTCCAAGTCCTACACCTAATGTTCTAAGAACTGTAGAATCAGTTAGGTCGCGTTGTAAACGTGATATAGGAAGTTTTTGTGATAGATGAGTCATTAATGCATTAGCAATGCCTAAGTTTCCTTCTGCATTTTCAAAATCAATGGGATTAACCTTGTGTGGCATCGTTGATGAGCCTACTTCACCTTCAATAACTTTTTGCTTGAAATGCCCGCTCGAAATATAGCTCCAAATATCACGGCTAAAATCAATGATGATTGTATTAAAGCGAGCAATTGCATCGAATAGCTCAGCGATATAGTCATGAGGTTCAATTTGGATGGTATAAGGATTCCAGTTTAATCCTAATGAAGTGACAAACTCATTGGCAAGTTGCTCCCAATCAATTTCTGGATAAGCACTTAAGTGGGCATTGTAATTACCAACAGCGCCGTTGATTTTCCCCATTATTTTGACTTGCATGATTTGTTCGCGTTGGCGTTGTAAGCGATATACGCTATTAGCCATTTCCTTACCGAGTGTAGTTGGAGAAGCGGGTTGTCCATGCGTGCGTGAAAGCATGGGTATTGCGGCATTGTCATGCGCCAAGGTTTGTATGGCAGTGATGACATTATCTATATCCTTGATAAGGACATCATTGCGACCTTTGGTCAGCATCATGGCATAAGCAAGGTTATTGATGTCTTCTGAAGTGCAGGCAAAATGAATAAATTCACTAACCGCATTAAGTTCTGCTTGTTCAGCAATTTTTTCTTTTAAAAAATATTCAACAGCCTTCACATCGTGATTGGTTGTACGTTCAATTGTTTTAACACGTTGTGCATCTTGTTCAGAAAATTCACTACATAGAGTATCAAGAAATTGAGTTGCTTCAGTACTAAAAGCAGGAACTTCTTTAATGTGCTTATGACCAGCAAGTTTTTGTAACCAACGTACTTCAACAATGACGCGGTGATGAATTAATCCAAACTCACTAAAGTAAGGGCGAAGTGTTGATGTTTTGCTGGCATAACGTCCGTCTATAGAGGAAACAGCAGTAAGTGTTGATAAATTCATAGTTGTCTTAGATATTTAATTAGCAGGAAGATGTCGTTGAATCGGGATTATACAGCGGTTTTAAAATACGTCGATAGTCGCTTTTTTGTGAAATAAATGAAGATATTGTTTAGGACTAGTGACTATTATGCGACACTAGTATATAATTTTGGCAGTACATGTGATTTTGTTGTATGTACGCTAATAACTGATTGATGAAATATTGAATTAAATCATTTTTTTTAGGTCTACTAGTTAATTAGATTGATTAAGATCAAAATTTCTGATAATTATATACCTATAGAGATGTTGTTTTTAGGCAACATTTTGGTTTTGCTAATCAGTTAGATGTTATGTTTAATCAGCCTAGGGGCTAAAATATATCTCTTATTCTTGTAAGGTACTTAGGGGCTTTTCCGCTTGATACAAATCAATATTGTACTTAATAAAACATTTTCATCTTTATTTCTAGTTATTGTGAGTTAACTACATTCGGGGAGGGCTTTTATTAGGGGAAAATTTATTAGAATGTGATTATTTCAGTGTAATAAACAACATGTTTAGCCGTTGTTATTTGCTAATAAGTAAGTTTATACAACACGAGAGTGAGTCATTTTTCCTTATAAATATTTTATCTAAGACGGGCCTTTCTAAATACAACTATCCAAAGGAGGATAATTATCGTGATTATTAATTACC
>CAYNGN010000021.1:6660-13136 GCA_964396615.1 uncultured Thiothrix sp.
GCTTGTTGGTGGCTTAATGCTGGGGTTATCACAGTTTGCCTTAGCAGCTGATGAGAAAAAAGCAAAGCCAGAACTTATGACAGGTGCAAGCACAGTGATGCTTGCTAATGCATGTGCAGGTTGTCATGGTGAAAATGGTGCAAGTAGGGGGCCTGGAATACCATCTATTGGTGGTTTATCTAAGGATTATTTTGTTGAGTCTATGCAGAACTACAAAAATGGTGAAACGCCTAACACTATTATGACGCGTATTGCTAAAGGTTACTCTGATGCAGAATTTGAGCAAATGGGGGACTATTTTTCTAAGCAGAAATTTGTTGCTGCTAAAGGTCAAACTGTAGATAAAGCCGCTGCTGTTAAAGGCGAAAAGCTACATGCAAAATATTGCGAAAAATGTCACGAGGAAGGCGGTGCAGTTGATGCTGATGGTACAGGTGTACTTAAAGGTCAGTGGAGAATTTATCTAGACGCACAGATGACGGCATTTATGGCTGGTGATCGTGCAATGGGTAAAAAAATGGCCAAAAAAATGAAAAACCTTCATAAAGCTGAAGGCGATGATGGTCTTAAAGCACTTCTAGAATATTACGCCAAGTAAGAGAGGATTATTAAACATGAAAACAAATATTAATCGTAGACGTTTTGTTCAGGGTCTGGGTGTTGTAACAGCCGCAGGTGCTATTGGTGCACCTTCTCTCGCATTTGGTGCGGGCAAAAAAGTAGTTGTTGTTGGTGGCGGTACAGGTGGTGCAACAGCAGCACGTTATATCCGTTTAGCTGATCCCAGCATTGAAGTAACCTTGATCGAAGGCAACAAGCATTATCATACTTGTTATATGAGTAATGAAGTGCTTGGTGGTGATCGTACCATGGATCAAATCAAGTTTGGTTATGATGGTCTTGTAAAAGAAGGCATCAAAGTTGTCCATGATTGGGTTACTGGTATTGATGCAAAAGCAAAGACTGTTACGACTAAAGGTGGTAAGAGTTTTGCTTATGATCGTTGTGTGGTTTCTCCTGGTATTGGCTTCAAATATGATGGCATAGAAGGTTATAGCGAAGCAAGCGTAGAAAAAATTCCTCATGCTTGGAAAGCGGGTCCACAAACAAAGCAGTTACGTGATCAGTTAGTGGCAATGAAAGATGGTGGTACGGTTGTAATTGCTCCACCGAATAACCCTTTCCGTTGTCCTCCTGGACCTTATGAGCGTGCAAGTCAGATTGCTCTTTATTTGAAGAAAGAAAAGCCAAAGTCTAAAATTATGATTTTAGATCCTAAGCCTAAGTTCTCTAAAATGGGGCTTTTCACTCAAGGTTGGGAAAAATTCTACGGCTATAAGACTGATAATGCCATGATCGAATGGCAAGGCAAAGGCGCTGAAGCAAATGTTGTTAAGCTTGATGGTAATACAGTAACAACTGCATTTGGTGATGACATTAAGGCTGATGTACTTAATATTATTCCTGATCAGGTAGCTGGTAAGATTGCATTTGATGCAGGTCTTACTAATGACAGTGGTTGGTGTCCTATTAACTTGCATACTTTTGAATCTACGATTCATAAAAATGTTCATGTTATTGGTGATGCAAGTATTGCTAAGGGTATGCCGAAGTCTGGTTATGCAGCTGCTTCTGAAGCAAAAGTTTGTGCAGCATCGGTTGTTGCATTACTGAATGGCAAAGAGCCAGGTACACCATCGTATGTAAATACATGTTATTCAATTATTGCTGATGGTTGGGGTATCTCAGTAGCGGCGGTTTATCGTTTAGCAAAAGATGGTTCTAAAATCACTAAGGTATCAGGTGGTTTAACACCTATGGATGCTACTGCTGAAGCGCATAAGTTAGAAGTTGATTACGCATATAGCTGGTTCAACAACATCACATCTGATGCATTTGGTAGTTAATATTAGCGTAATTTATAGCTAGTAGTAATGCAATAAAAACGCCTTCTGAAAGAGAAGGCGTTTTTATTTGTGTTATTTAAACTAAATTTTATTGAGGTATCTTTATTTTTCTGCTTGCAGGGTATGTAAATCAGCGAGTATTGTCTTCACGTGTTGCTTTGGGTTGACTTTTCGGTAAATTTTAACAATGTCTCCATTGGGGTCAATAATAAAACTCTGTCGCTTAGCAACCTTAATGACGAGTAAGTTGAGTAAGGCGCCATATTTTTTTGTTACTCGTTTACTTGTATCAGAGAGCAAGCTAAATGGAATATTATATTTTTCAGCAAATTTGACATGGCTTTTTTTGTTATCAACGCTGACTCCTAGTACCACCGCTTTTTTGTGAATAATTCTATTCATATTGTCCCTAAAACTACAGGCCTGAGTTGTGCAGCCATGTGTATTGTTTTTTGGGTAAAAATACAACACAACCCATTTACCACGATATTGGCTTAATGTATGCGGTGTATTATGCTGGTCAAACAGCGTAAAATCAGGAGCCGTTTGACCAATTTTTAGTGGGTTTGCTAGTGCAGGTTTCAAAGGGATAATGCAAGCTAAAATAATAATATAAAAAGATTTTTTCATTTTAAAGTACGACCTAAAAAAGCGAGTGTTTTTCATCGTATTACGTTTTTGATTACCCAAAATTAAGGTATACCAATGGATGTAATTAGAGTGAAAATTTAATAATGTATGTAAATATAATCTAGAAGCCCTACTAGAAGTATTTATGTGAATTTTAAGAAGTTAACCTAAAGTGTTACGCCTAACGTTAAGACAAGTTATTAATTTATTGCTGAATTTTAAGGTATTAAGGTGGAAGAACAAAGCGTCGCTCTGTTTTGTGATCATTACTATTGGCATGTCTTATTAACGCAACTGCTTGCATTAATAAACGTGTTCGTACGTTAAAACCCATTGTCACCCATTGCCCCCAAGGTAGTATGGTGATAGCCGCTCTTTCATGATTTAAATCATGAAGAAGGAGTAGAGCTTCGATTCTACTGCGATTTTGTATAAAAATCATTAGATTTATTGTTTTTATATTATTTTATTAGATTTATCTCTTAACAAACACAAACAGTAAATCATATTACACTGGAAAGCCAAAGCCCAAAGGCGATATACTGCGTGACGCTATGGAGAGCGTGCTCTCTGATAAAAATAGAAACCAATAGGAGATTGATCGATGGCAAAAAAAGCAAAACTAGAAGCACAAGAAGCAAAGTGCTCTGATGGCGAAGCTTATGCAGCATTAGCAATGAAAGCCCTTAAAAAGCCTAAAGATGTAGATTATGCGAAAGAACTAATGGAAAAAGGTGAATCAGCTTCCTCATTTCCGATTCATTATGTAAAACTGGCTGAAGTTGCTGTTGCGTTAGGTGATAAAGAGAAAGCGGAAGCTTTATATGAAGAAGCAGAATCAATGTGCTTTGAAGATAAAGAAAAAGTTGATATTGGTTTTAGTATTGCTGTACATCTAGACGATAAAGAAAAAGGTCGTGCGTTGCTTGAATCCGCAATGGCCGATACAACGGATACTAGCGAACTGCTTTCATTAGCAGGAAAAATTCAAGAAGGTCTTGGTGATGCAGAGCTTGCAAATAGTATTTTTGATAAAATCACCGCCAATTGTAAGACCGTTGATGCGTATAAAGACCTTGCCAAAACTGTGCAGGCGAAGGGTGATGATGCAACAGCAAAAATGCTGTTTGAAAAAGCAGCCGCATTACCTGATGGTACCGATGAAATTGTTGATTATGCCGCTGGTTTTATTGAGCTATTCGATGATAAAGACAAAGCAAAAGAGATCCTTGCGGGAGCAGAAGGCGATTGTATGTTCCCTGGTCAGTTTGTCAGTTTGGCAAAAGGTTTTCAAACACTATTAGGCGATAAAGACAAAGCCACAGAATTATTAGAGCAAGGCAAAGAGTTCGCCATGAGTGGTGAAGAAAACTTAGATCTTGCTGAAGGTTACGCCAGTTTGTTGGCTGATGAAGTAACCGCTGCTGAGATGTATGAAACAGCACTCGGTGATTTTTCAAGCAAAGATGATTTGCTCAAGTTAGCGGGATCAGTGGCTAACAATATGAAAGATAAAGCGATTGCTGCTAAAGCCTATGAAAAGGTAGAAGGCAATATGACCACAGTTGCTGACTTAACCCTATTGGCACAAGCGGTTAATGATGATCTGGGTGATAAAGAAAAAGTTGCTGCTATTTACGAACGTGCCGAAGCGAAACTAGATAAACCGGCAGAGCTTGTTGTCTTAGCAGGTGAAGTGACTAAAAACCTTGATGATACTGATAAAGCCTCGAAAATTTATCGTAAAGCACTTGATAACAGCAGCTCTTACACGGATACAGGTAAATTATTAGATGCGTTTGCCAATGCAAGTGGTAGTGTTGATACTGATTTGGTAAAAGATACTTTAGGTAAATCATTGGATGTTGCTGAAGAAAATGCCGAGCTACTTGATATAGCGAAGCGCAGTAGCAAACTTATTGCCGATGACAATAGCATTACATTAAAAGCATTAGATAATGCAGAAGAAAATGTCAGCTCGTTGGATGAAATACGTCAATTATCCTCTACAGTAAAGGATCTTGCAGCAGATGATGAAGCACGTAATACACGTATAGCAGATAAATTGGCTAAGCGTGAAGCAAGCCAAGCGGTTTATATCGAATTGCAAGCACGAGAAAAAGCATTGACACGTCCTTCACAGTTTATTGCTTTAGCTGATGAAGTAATGGAAAAACTTGATGATGCTTCTTACGCAGCACAACTATTAGGCAGTGCGGAAGAAAAGCTCAATGCGAAGCCTTTTAATCTTACAAATTATGCGCCTTTGATTGTTGCTGTGAGTAACCTTGCCAAAGACCATGATTGGGCAACACGTTTGTTAGATCAGGGTAAAGACAATGGTAATTTCTTTGCGCAAATACGTGAACTAGGGTTAATTGCGAGTAGTAAACTTGCTGATTTAACCGCAGGCAAGCAATGGGCAGCTGATCTTTATGCAAGCTGGAAAGACAAGCTTGATGGTGATGAGGCAAGCAGCTATGAATATATTAAACTTGCAAATGCAGTGAATGAGGATTTGGCTGATAAAGAGACTATAGCCACCTTGTTAGATGCGGCTTCTGGAAAAGCCAATGATCATTTTCAATACGCTTATCTTGCTGAATTAGCAAAAGAACTCGGTGATAATGACCGTTCAGAAAATTTAACCAAAGAAGCGGCAGCGGCTTGTAACAAATCAACTGATTATGCGCAACTTGTCAGCCATTTACGTAAATCATCGGTTGCAGAAGATACCCTAAAAGCACTGTATGCACAGGGTGAGAACATTAGTGATGCAGGTGATAAACTGTCATGGGCAGAAGGTATTGTTACCTTATTTGATGATAAAGAATGGGCAGGTAAAGCGTATGATTCATTATCAGATAGCTTTACAGGAACAAAAGCGTCTATTCTGGTGACGAGTAAAAAGCGTCTTGGTAGTGTAGAGCAGCGCCATCATTTTTGGTAAGTTTCTAAGGTGCGAGCATAAGATAAACAAAGCTTTCGGATACCCTGATAGCTTTTGTTTTTTCTTTCTTGATCCTTATTTTCTGCGTGTAGTACCTTAATTGTAGTAGGCTATTTTTATGCCCATTGATGAACCGTTTATCCATACCACTGGGTTAAGTTATCACTATACCGAAGCAGGTCAGCGCCATACTGTGCTTGATGCCATTGATCTTACGATTAATAAGGGTGAAATAGTTGCTTTATTGGGTGCAAGTGGTTCAGGAAAATCAACGTTGCTTAATCTTCTTGGTGGTATTGATCAGGCACCTTCGGGGTTCGTACATATTGATGGGCAGGCTTTTAGTGCTTTACAAGAACCGGATTTAACCCATTTTAGACGTACTCATATTGGTTTTATTTACCAACTGTTTAATTTGATTCCAACGCTTTCGGTTGCAGAAAATATTGCCTTGCCATTAGAATTATCAGCAGTACCTTCATCAGCACGGCAACAACAAGTGCATATATGGCTAAAAAGAGTGGGTTTAGCAGGCAGAGAACAGGCTTTTCCTGATCAACTTTCAGGTGGAGAGCAACAGCGTGTTGCCATTGCTCGTGCCTTAATTCATCAGCCTCAGTTAGTTTTAGCCGACGAACCAACGGGTAATCTTGATGCCATATCAGGACACAAGGTATTAGAATTATTAACCACTCTATCACGTGAGCAAGGGCAAACGTTGGTCATTGTGACCCATAGCCAAACGGTTGCTAATGCAGCAGATCGTATTTTGGTCATGAAAGCAGGAAAGCTAGAGCGAGGTGAGCAACAAACGGGAATACAAACGGCATGGTAACCGTGTTTATTCCTAGTTTATTGCATTCGAGTCGTCGTTTTTTTAGTCAGCATCCGTGGCAGTTTTTTCTTACTTTGTTGAGTATCTCCTTAGGGACAGCGGTAATGGTCGCCGTTGATTTGGCGAATTATAGTGCGGGTGAATCATTTGCTCA
>CAYNGN010000022.1:0-13085 GCA_964396615.1 uncultured Thiothrix sp.
AGGCCGTTATTGAAGGCTTTAAATGCTTATAAAGGTCGTCCTGATCCGTTGTTTTTTAAAAATGTGTCAGGAGGCTATTATAAGGGGTTTGACGATATTGCGTCTGTTTTCCAAACCATTGCTGCAATGATACAGAAGAAGCAGGGGATGACGACACTTTTACAAATTAATACTTTGGGGGGAGAGATTGCTAATGAGGAAAAGACGGATAGTGCTGCTTATCCACATCGACAGTTTGGCTTTTTAGGTGAATTGCAGGTTTATTATGAGAGAGAAAGCCAAGGTGCGAAAGCAGTTGCAACGGTGCAAAATATTCAGCAAGCGTTTCTGAAAGCAGGAGTAACACGTCATTATCGTAATTATCCTGATATAGATTTGCCGAATTGGGAGCAAGCCTATTATGGAGAGAGTTATGATCGTTTAACGGGCTTTAAAAATCGTTTTGATCCGAATGATCATATCCGGCACCCGCAGAGTATTAAACCGAGCTAAGTTAAAGAGAGTATAGAGTATAGATTATGGGCTTACATGGTGTTATTTTTTATTCGTTTCCTGCCTTTATTATTTGGGCTGCTTATTATGTTTATTTATATTATCGGGTGCAAAAAGATCCCTTAGAAACAGCCATTGGTACTTATAATGCAACCCGTAAAGCATGGGTGCTAAGTATACTAAAAAGCAAGGAGCATATTCTTGCAGTGCAGACACTGCGTAATTGGTCGATGT
Organism: uncultured Thiothrix sp.; assembly: GCA_964396615.1. Lineage (GTDB taxonomy): Bacteria > Pseudomonadota > Gammaproteobacteria > Thiotrichales > Thiotrichaceae > HyVt-477. The sequence continues at coordinate 727 of CAYNGN010000022.1, forward strand.
CTGCCGCGTTTTTAGCATCAACCGCTTCTTTATTAGCATTGGGCGTGCTGAGTTTTGCGCTTAAGCCTGATGATCTTATACCGATTGCATTAAATCATAATGATTTTTCTCTAAGTGAAGATACGGCAGTTGATTTTTCGCGCTTTAAACTGCTTTTTCTCATGGTGTCGTTGTTCGTTTCTTTTTTTAGTTTTTCCTTAGCGATTCGTTATTATAATAAAGCCAGTTTCATTCTTTGTATTCATGATTTAGATTGTAAGTATCACCATAGGACATACTCAACACGAACCGTATTTAATGGAGCATTGTATTATATGCTAGGAATGCGAAGCTATTATCTAAGTGTGCCCTTGTCATTATGGTTGTTAGGGACGTTGTGGTTATATCTTGGTATTTTGTTGATTTTATTGATTCAGTATCGAACGGATTATCGACCTTAGTAGGCTATATTAAAATATTATTAAATAATTATTAAACGGTTATTATAAGGTAAATGAAAAAGGATGTGATATGCATATAGTTAGAATATTTTCCTATGGCAGTTTATTAGATGAAAACTCATTAAGAGAAACAGTACCTGATGCACAAAATTTATTTCCTGCAAAACTTTATGGCTATAAGCGAATATTTGATTTGATTGCAAAGTGGCGATTTGATGAAAAAACAGGCAAACCAATTTGTATTTTAAATGTACAAGAAACCTATCAATCAAAATTTATAAATGGTATGTGTTTTGATATGACTGAAGCCTCTTTTGACGCTTTGCTGTTGCGTGAAAAAGGCTATGATCTTGTTGAAAAAGAAGTGGAATCTTATTTCGATGCCAATAAAAAAAGTCAGGCGTTGTTTTTTATGGCGAGCGACTATACACCTTATCCTTATACATTAGATTCAAAAATTCAGCATAAATATTTGAACCATTGTATTTTAGGGTGTCAGAAATATGGAAAGGGGTTTATAGATGATTTCATCAACTCCACAGAGTTTTATGGAATAAAAGCAGAAGACTATCATAATAAAATTTGGAATAACGTTATTTAACGTAGAACGCAGAGAGTATATTTTATAAAGCTAGATCTCATTATCGTTAGGGCTTAAGTAACGGTTTAAATGGGGAATGATTTTACTCGTTAGGGCTAATAACGCTAGGTTGGTACTTTTCAATAAATATCAATAAATTTCAGTCATTGAATATTATTTCTATTGCTTATCTTCCCTCCTTTTATATCGTATAAACAATTATATAGAAATGCTTAACAAGCTTTCAGTCTTCTATAATTTGTGTATACTGACAGAACAATTAGATTAGTAGATATATTTAATTAATTTTTTCTAGGGCTAAAAATTGATCTATTACAACAATCTCATGTCAAAACTCTACCTCTTACAGCACTATAAAAGCGCCAGCATTTTCATGCGAGGAATAAGACCTAAAACGATAGCTAACGTTAGAACCTACCAAACACCAGGAGTATCCGAATGAGCATATTTAACCATTATCAAAACCGCTTTGATTCTTTGCAACAAGAAGAATTGTCTATCCATGAATACTTAGATCTTTGCAAAGAAGATCCTAGTGTTTATTCTTCTGCATCAGAAAGAATGCTCAAGGTAATTGGTGAGCCTGAGATGGTTGATACATCAAAGGATGTACGTTTAAGTCGTATTTTTTCTAACAAAGTGATTCGCCGTTATCCTGCATTTTCTGAGTTTTATGGCATGGAAGAAGCGATTGAGCAAATTGTTTCTTTTTTACGTCATGCCGCACAGGGATTGGAAGAGAGTAAGCAAATATTGTATCTCTTAGGACCTGTTGGTGGTGGTAAGTCTTCTTTGGCTGAGCGTCTTAAAGCATTAATGGAGCATGAGCCTATTTATTGCATTAAAGGTTCACCGATTAATGAATCACCACTGGGTTTATTTGATGTCACTGAAGATGCACAGATTCTTGAGGAAGATTATGGTATTCCTAAGCGTTACCTTAAGTCTATTATGTCACCATGGGCAAGTAAGCGTTTAAAGGAGTTTGGTGGTGATATTACTCAGTTCACTATCGTCAAACTTACCCCGTCAACGCTAAATCAAGTGGCTATCTCAAAGACAGAACCTGGTGATGAGAATAACCAAGATATTTCAGCGCTTGTGGGTAAGGTTGATATTCGTAAATTAGAAGACTTCTCTCAAGATGATACGGATGCGTATAGCTACTCAGGTGGTTTATGTAATGCAAACCAAGGCTTGATGGAATTTGTTGAGATGTTTAAAGCACCCATTAAGGTGTTACATCCCTTATTGACGGCTACACAGGAAGGCAACTACAACGGTACAGAAAGTATTGGCGCGATTCCCTTTGAAGGTATTATTTTGGCTCACTCAAATGAGTCTGAATGGAAGACGTTTAAGAATGATCGTAATAACGAAGCCTTTATTGATCGTGTTTCAATTGTCAAAGTGCCTTACTGCTTACGAGTGACAGAAGAGGTTAATATCTATCAGAAATTGTTAGATAATAGTTCACTCTCAGAATCACCTTGTGCACCTGATACCTTAAAAATGTTAGCTCAGCTTTGTATTCTTTCTCGCTTAAAAGAGCCAGAGAACTCAAATGTTTACTCAAAGATGAAAGTCTATAATGGTCAAAACCTGAAAGACTCTGATCCACGTGCAAAAACACATCAAGAATACCGTGATGCAGCAGGTCTTGATGAAGGTATGTCGGGTCTATCGACGCGTTTTGCTTTTAAGATTCTTTCTAAGGTATTTAACTTTGACTCAGCTGAGATTGCAGCAAACCCTGTTCATTTGCTTTATGTATTAGAACAGCAAATCGAGCGTGAGCAATTTGATGCAGAAGTACATGATCGTTATATCGGTTATATCAAAGAGTACCTTACACCACATTATGTTGAATTTGTGGGTAAAGAAATCCAAACGGCTTACTTAGAGTCTTACTCTGAGTATGGCCAGAACTTATTTGATCGTTATGTGTTGTATGCAGATTTCTGGATTCAAGATCAGGAATATCGTGATCCTGCAACAGGTGCAATGTTGGCACGTACTGCATTAAATGCTGAGTTAGAAAAAATTGAAAAAGCAGCAGGCATTAGCAATCCAAAAGACTTCCGTCATGAAGTGGTGAATTTTGTTTTACGTGCACGTGCTAATAATGGCGGGCAAAATCCAGTATGGACAAGCTACGAGAAGCTACGTCATGTGATTGAGAAGAAAATGTTCTCAAGTACAGAAGAATTGTTACCTGTTATTTCCTTCAGTGCAAAATCGTCATCACGTGACCAAGAGAAGCATGACAACTTTGTTTCGCGCATGATGGAGCGTGGTTATACTGACAAGCAAGTACGTTTGCTTTCTGAATGGTACCTACGTGTACGGAAATCACAATAATTAGAGTAGGAGATAAAACATGTCCTATATTATTGATCGTCGACTAAATAGTAAGAATAAGAGTACGGTAAATCGTCAACGCTTTCTCAAACGTTATCGGAAGCAGATTCAAAAGTCCGTTTCCGATGCGGTAGATCAGCGCAATATGTCTGATATAGAGCAGGGCGAAAGTATTACTATTCCGAAAAAAGACTTGTCCGAACCGCGTTTTCATCACGGTAAGGGCGGCAATAAGGATGTGGTTCATCCTGGCAATAAAGAGTTTATGCCAGGGGATCGCATTCCCCGCCCTGAAGGTGAGGGTGGGGGAGGGAGTGGAGAAGGTAAGGCTAGTGATGGAGGAGAAGGGGATGATGATTTCGTTTTCCAGATTTCACAAAAAGAGTTTTTGGAATTCATGTTTCAAGACCTTGAACTACCCAATATGGTTAAACGCCAGTTATTGAGTGATGATGAGTATAGCCTTGCGCATGGTGGTATTACTGAAGTGGGTAATCCCAATCAGCTTAATATTGGTCGTTCGATGCGTAGTGCTCATGCACGGCGTATTGCCTTAGGCGGGAAAAAGCGTAAACGGCGTAAGGTTGTGCATGGCGAGCTTGAGCAGTTGGCCGCTTTAGTTGAGCCAATGACGGCTGAGCAAGAAGAGCAGAAGCAGGCGTTAGAGGTTGAGTTGGAGACACTGGATAAAAAGCTAAAGTGTATTCCTTTTATTGATGAGTTTGATTTGAAGTACAACTTTAAAATCAAACAGCCTCAGCCTTCATCGAAAGCGGTGATGTTTTGTGTCATGGACGTTTCAGGTTCAATGACCCAAGAGATCAAAGATACCGCTAAACGCTTCTTCTTCTTGCTGTATTTGTTCTTGCAGCGTAATTATAGCAAGATCGAAGTGGTGTTTTTGCGTCATCATACTCAAGCAGCTGAAGTGTCGGAAGAGGATTTTTTCTATTCACGTGAGACAGGTGGAACAGTGGTTTCAAGTGCCTTACAGCTGATGGATCAAATCATTAAGGATCGCTATCCTGCTGATCAGTGGAATATTTATGGTGCACAGGCAACGGATGGTGATAATTGGCAAGGCGATCAAGAAAAATGTCGGGCGGCATTAGCACAACATGTGTTGCCTGCAGTACAGTATTTCACTTATATCGAGATTGGGGAAAACGATCCGCAGGAGCTATGGCATTTGATGCAGCTCTTACAGAAAGATTTCTCAGATCGTTTAGCGGTGAGCAAAGTGCGTAATAATAGCGAGATTTTCCCTGTCTTCCGTAAACTATTCAAAAAGCAGGTTGCCAAATGACACAGACAAAAAAAGCAACAGAAAGCATAGAAAAGTCACCAGAAAGAAGGGCAGAGCCATTATCAACATCTTCTGATTGGACGTTTGAACTGCTTGAGATCTATGATCGTGAAATAGGGCGTATTGCTCGCGATAAGTTTCGCCTTGATACCTATCCTAACCAAATAGAGGTGATTCGCTCTGATCAAATGATGGATGCTTATTCTTCAGTAGGGATGCCGATCAATTATAACCATTGGTCGTTTGGTAAAAGCTTCACGCAAACACAGCAAAATTACGAGCATGGCAAAATGGGGCTGGCCTATGAGATTGTTATTAACTCTAGCCCTTGTATTGCCTATTTGATGGAAGAAAATAGTATGACCATGCAGGCATTGGTCATCGCTCATGCATGTTATGGGCATAATTCTTTCTTTAAAGGTAATTATCTGTTCAAAACGTGGACGGATGCGGAAGGTATTATTGATTATTTGTTGTTTGCACGAAACTTTATTAGCAAATGTGAAGAGCGTTATGGCGTTGAGAATGTGGAAAGAATACTGGATTCGTGTCATGCCTTAATGAACTATGGCGTGGATCGTTATAAGCGTCCTGCGCCTATTTCAGCGGCTGTTGAAATGAAACAGCAAGAGGAGCGTGAGGCGTATATTCAGCAGCATTTGAATGACTTGTGGCGTACAATTCCAAAGAAAGAAGATAAGGCGGAACAAGCAGCAGAAGCGCGTTTTCCACATGAGCCACAAGAAAATCTGTTATATTTTATTGAGAAAAATGCACCACGTTTAGAAGGTTGGCAACGTGAAATCGTGCGTATTGTGCGTAAGGTAGCACAGTACTTCTATCCGCAACGTCAAACACAAGTGATGAATGAGGGATGGGCAACATTCTGGCATTATACTATTTTGCATGAAATGTATGATGAAGGTTTGGTGAATGAAGGCTTTATTATGGAATTCCTCACCTCACATACGGGGGTTGTTGCACAGCCTGATTTTGATAGTCCTTATTATTCAGGGATTAATCCTTATGCATTAGGTTTTGCAATGATGCAAGATATTAAGCGTATGTGCGAAGATCCAACGGATGAAGATCGCGAGTGGTTTCCTAATATTGCGGGTGGTGATTGGTTGGATACGTTGCATCATGCGATGGAAAATTTTCGCGATGAAAGTTTTATTTTGCAGTATTTATCACCTAAGATTATGCGGGACTTCAAGCTTTTCAAACTAAATGATGATACACGCAACAGCTATATTGAAATTGATGCGATCCATAATGAGCAGGGCTATCGTAAGGTGCGTGAGGCATTATCAAAGCAGTATAATATTAGCTATCAAGAACCTGATATTCAGGTGCATCATGTGGATGTGCATGGTGATCGTTCGATTACCTTGCATCATTATCAGGATAGTTTGCGTCCTCTTGGTGAGTCAACAGATGAAGTGTTGAAACATATACATAGTCTCTGGGGATATGATGTACATTTAGAAAGTGTTGATGGGAATGGTGAGATGGTTGCATCTTTTCATTGTGAAGATTAATCGTTAATGTTTATTTGTTCTATTTGAGTTTTAATCTGTTTGTCTAGGCCACTGTTATTAAACAGTGGCCTTTTTATTGGAATAATAAAAAACTATTCATTATTCATTAAGCTTGACCGTTATAAGTCTATTTTGTACTCTTACTACCTCTATTTTGTTAAATTCAATATGATTCTATGGAAGCTTTCTTTACGCTAGATAATCTCGTGACACTGGCTTTATTAGTTTTATTACAGGCGGTGCTGGGATTTGATAACTTGCTTTATATTTCGCAAGAGTCAAAGCGTGCTACTGTTAATGAACAAAAAATATTAAGACGTTATGGTCTTTATATTGCTATTTTTTTGCGCATAGTGTTTTTGTTTATTTTTGTAAAAATGATTGCTATTTTTCAAAATGTTTTATTTTCTATTATTTTTCCTGATATTATTTCAGTGTCTTTTACATTGCATAGCCTTATTTTTTTGCTTGGTGGTGTTGTGATTGTATATACATCAACGAAAGAAATTAGTTATATGCTAATACGTGGGAAGCGTGAAAGACGTAAACCACTTTCATTCATTCGTGCTTTATTGTTAATCATACTAATGAATCTGGTTTTTTCCTTTGAAGCTGTTGTGAGTATGATGGCGTTTACAGATAGTTTATTTATGATGCTACCTGCTATGCTAATGGGGATTGCTTTAATGATTTGGCTTGTCGGCGATATTTCTACTTTTTTAAAGCAATATCATCGCTATGAAACGCTTGGATTATTTGTTTTATTTTTAGTGGGAATTATGTTGGTTTCTGAGGGGGGATATTTAGCAAATTTACACCTGTTTGGGCAGGCTATTGAGCCTATGAGTAAGGTTGCTTTTTATTTGATTATTGTATTAATTATTATTGTTGATAGTGTACAAGGGAAATATAGTAAAAAACGACGGGAAGGGAAAAAAAGAGAGGGGATTAAGAAAAAGACGTTTTCTTAGCTTTATTTTTTTAATCTCTGTTCAGATAAATGCCTTCACATAATTTTATGAAATAAACGTTTGTGAAGCTATTTATCTGACTTGTTATCAGTATTTTCCAGACAGTTTAATCAAGTAGCAGTAACTCATCTTCAAAGACATCACGTACTCGACGCTTTAATGCCCTTTCTTCAAGATAATGTTCAATATTTCTTCTGACCATTTTGGGTTTTGTTTTTGTAGTAGCAAGTACTTTATCAATTGTCTCCATTTCTCCTTCTATCGCGAATTCTATTTCATCATCAAGATCCGTTTTTTCACTAGAATTTACAGTGATTGATAATGGTCTGTTTTTTTTATCGTCTTGCATTTCATTTTTTTTCAACATGGTAAGCCCCTTGTTTGTTATTGTTTTATTATGCAACTATTTTATGGGTTGCAGCTTAATTTTATCTGACTATAAGGTGTATTTTTAGTTCTATTTAAGTGTTAACTATTTTTATACTATTTGAGCAGCAAGATACCTGATTCCGTCACAATGCCATCAAGCGGGATATCCCAGTCTTCTGCTTGTAACTTATTTATTTGTTGAAAATCATAGGCATAGCCAATTAAAACAGGTGTTTTTTGCGTGTTGGTATTGTTTTGGCATTTAAAAGCAAAGGTGCGGTCATAATAGCCACCCCCCATACCCAGCCGATTTCCTTGATCATCAAAACTTACTAAAGGTGTAATAACAAGATCAAGTTGATCTGCTGCTAGTAAGTCTTTAGTGTGGTACATAGGCTCTTTAATGCCATATTTATTTTTCTTATAGAGTGTATTTTTATGTATTCTAGCAAATAGTAGACTATTTTCTCCATGTTGTGTCACGATGGGAAGATAGAAGGTTTTTTCATTATTGTGTATGGAGGTGTTTGCGATGTTTTCTGTTGGTTTTTGTAGTGAGCTTGGATCTGCTTCATTCGCAATGGGAAGATAATAAGCAATGTGTATTGCTTGGGTAAAATACGTGCTTCGATAGAGATGGTTTGCTATTTGCTGTGAGCGTAGCTGTTGTTGCGGCTTACTTAGTTGTTTTCTTTGTTGGGTGATATTGTGACGAATCGCTTGCTTATTCTGATTCATATTGATGGTTTATTAAGGAATGAGAATGCTATTCTATTCTCATTCCTAATATACATGTTGACAGAAAGCTTATCCGCGACGACTACGAGTCGTTTTAGTGGTTACTTTTAAGCGTTTTCCTGCGTGAAGTTTGGTGCTGCGCATTTTATTCATTCGCATAATACGATGGATGCTCACCCCATAGCGCTTAGCAATATGTGCTAAGGTATCACCACGGCGAACGCGATGTGTAACAATTTCAACACGAGGCTTCCGTGCGCGCAATGATTTCTTACGTGCTTTTGCCTTTCTCTTCGTTGCTTTTGTTGCTCGTTTTATGGAGGCAACAACAAGTGCTTTGCGATTTGCCTGTCGTACAACTGAAGCAGGTAATTCAGGGATGCTATGAATAATACGCAAGAGTTTGTTTGCATGAGGACGAGGGAAGTTGATTTCGCCTTTTTGTAGGTCAGGTGTTGAAATGCCTGTTTTATAAGCAAGATTCAGGCGTGTTAAGGTATTTGAAGGTAGACCAGCATGTATTGCAACTTGGCGTAAATCAATGGCCTTATGTACTTTTTTTCTGATGGGTTCTGAGCGTGGATTACGCTCAGGTAAGTTTATGCTGTAGCGTGCAGGTTGACGATAAAGTTCTTTATAAGCTAACAAACGAGGCACATATTGTTGTGTTTCTTTAGGGAGATCTAAATGCCAGAAATCCGTTGGTCGACCACTGGCTTTATTTTTGTCAATTTCACGCTGGACACGGTTCTCACCACAGTTATAGGCTGCTAGTGATAGTAGCCAGTCGCCTTTAAATTGTTTATTTAGTTTTTTTAGATAACCGAGTGCTGCATGAGTGGCAAGAAAAGGATCATAACGAGCATCAAACGTTGGTGTTTGCTTTAACCCATAACGTTTGCCTGTTTCAGGGATAAATTGCCATAAACCTGCTGCGTGTGCATGTGAAGAAACATGTGGTCTAAAAGAACTTTCTACAAAAGGTAGTAAGGCTATTTCACTTGGCATTCCTTGTTGCTTTACCGCATTGACTATGTAAGGCAAGTAAGGATTCGCCCGTACTGCCATCTTAGTTAAGTGTTTTGGATGGCGTGAAAATTTGCTAATAAACTGCTGAACACGAGGCTCTCTGTTATAGTTCGGAATCCGAAAGCCACGATAAATTTGTTGCCATGTGTCCTCACGATAAGGTCCTTGCGCTTTCGTTGTATGTTTTGCTTTACTAACGTTTGCGATTTTGTTTGCGGTTGGGATAGTCGCTATTTTTTTAATAGGTTTTTTATGATGTTTAGCCGAAACAGTGTTATTTTTATTAGTGGAAACCTCTGTTGTTTGCATGTTACCCGAACAGCCTACGAGTGTCATGGCAGCGAGAACAGAGGAGACTGTTGCGCTAAGTTTTGTACGTGTCATGAAGGAATTGCCCCAAGTTTATCGTTATGTGAGTGACTATTAGAATTGACTGTTATTGCTTTTATTAGTTCAACCTATGATGTTTTCTATTCTAGCATTAGTTTATTCTATTTTCATAGCTCAATAATTGTTCGGTTCGATTATATTGATAAATGGCTTTTAAGAGGTTCTTTATAAGTGTTTTCTAAAAAATATGTAAAAACAGGTATTTATGAGGCATGTTCCTCTTGGTACTCTACGCCTGCTGGAATCTATGCGCTTGAAAAACTTGATAATGAAATAGAGAATTATTTAGGTAAAATATTTGGTTATTATGCCCTAGAAATGGGCGCACTGATTGATCGACATCAGTTTCTTGATAAGTCACGGGTGAGATCTTGTTTTTCACTTGGATCTGGGGGGGAGCAAAAAAATATTGCTTTGAAAGCTGAAGTTGCTGCACTGCCGATTGATGTTGATAGTGTGGATTTAGTACTCGCCAGTCATGTGCTGGAGTGCGCTGATAACCCACATCAAGTATTGCGTGAAATAGATCGTGTGTTAGTGCCAGAGGGGCACTGTCTTTTTATTAGTTTTAATTCATTGGCAGTATGGAGTGGGCATCGTACGTGTTGTAAGTGTACGGGGCAGACAGTAAAGCCTTATGGTACTCATCGTATTCGTGACTGGTTTTCCGTCTTAGGTTGGGAAATGCTTGATGTGTCTTATGTTGGCTTTCGTTCATCCTATCTAAAAGGTAAAGTCTTTGATCGCTTGGTTAAATTAGAAAAATGGGGCAGTCTGTATTGGCCTATTTTTTCTAACATTACGATTATTCATGCTAAAAAACATGCCTTAATCATGCCTGTGATGAAACAAAAGAGACAGAAAGCACGTATTATTGTGCCAACAAATGTTGCTATTAACCCAGCCTCACGGAGTTCTCATCATTGTGATAGAAAAAAAGAATAAACCTGCTTCTACTCTTGCGGTTAATTGCGTAGAAATATTTACCGATGGCGCTTGTCGTGGGAATCCAGGGCCTGGTGGTTGGGGAGCAATATTACGCTATGGTGGCTATGAAAAAAATTTGTATGGTTATCAGGCGGAAACAACGAATAATCAAATGGAAATGATGGCAGCGATTCAGGGTTTGAAGGCGTTAACACGTTCTTCTAAGGTTGTTTTAACGACGGATTCTAATTATTTGCGCCAAGGGATAACACAATGGATTCATGGTTGGAAAAAACGAAATTGGCAAACGGCTGCTAAAAAACCTGTAAAAAATAAAGACCTTTGGCAACAGCTCGATAAAATAGCAAATCAACATGATATTGAATGGAAATGGGTAAAAGGACATAGCGGACATGTTGACAATGAGCGAGCAGATCGTTTGGCGAATCGGGCGATTGATGAGCAGGGGGGCAGTAGTAATACTAGGCAAAAAGGAAAGTAACGCATGACAGAGACAGATGCAGAAAATGGTAGACAAATCGTACTCGACACCGAAACCACTGGTTTAGAAACCAGTGACGGACATCGTATTATTGAGATTGGTTGTGTGGAAATGATTGCACGACGTGTCAACAGTAATGATTACCACCAATACCTACAACCTGATCGTGCAATTGATGCTGAAGCGATGAAGGTTCATGGCATAACGCCAGAATTTTTAGCTGATAAACCCCGCTTTGCTGATGTTGTTGATGACTTTATGAACTACATAAAAGGAGCAGAATTGATTATTCATAATGCACCCTTTGATATTGGTTTTTTAAATCATGAACTTAAGTTAGCTAATTCTACATGGAGCTGTATTGAAGACCACTGTACCGTATTAGATTCATTGGTGCTTGCCCGTGAAAAATATCCAGGGCAACGCAATAGTTTGGATGCCTTGTGTAAACGTCTTGTGATTAATAATACCCATCGTCAATTGCATGGCGCATTACTGGATTCACAAATATTAGCAGATGTTTATCTAGCAATGACTGGCGGGCAAGAAAGCTTGGCATTACGGGTTGAAGGAGATAACGGTAATCATGATGGTACGAAAATTCGTCGTCTAGCAGCAGATCGCTCAACGGTAAAAGTATTGTTAGCTAATGATGATGAAATAGTCGCACATAATGAACGATTACAGGCGATAGAAAAACAAGCAGGACAGTGTTTGTGGCATAAATTTCTCTGCTAATCGTACGTCGAGCATCCACAGTAATGAAACTGTGTCAATAAAAATGCTTCGGTGTATGATAAGCGATCGGTTTCTTTATTGAGAGTTGCAATGCCAAACGCTGACATAGGTCTCATCGGTCTCGCCGTCATGGGGCAAAACCTAGCACTAAATATTAACGATCATCATTATACGCTGGCAGTGTATAACCGCAGTCGTGAAAAAACCGAAGCGTTTGTTATGACGGCTGCACATGATACTCAGATTATTCCCACTTTTTCCCTGCAAGAACTGGTGGCTCAATTGAAGCCACCACGTCGCATATTGTTAATGATCAAAGCAGGCAAGCCTGTTGATCTGACGATTGAAGCCTTATTACCATTACTTGAGCAGGGCGATATTATTATTGATGGTGGCAACTCCCATTTCCCCGATACCATTCGCCGCACCGAGCAACTTGAGCAACA
>CAYNGN010000023.1:0-12795 GCA_964396615.1 uncultured Thiothrix sp.
TTAAAATCTTCATCTTTTGCTAATTCTATTGGATTTGATACCTGCTTTGCTGGCACAATAAGAAGGGGTAATGGGTAAGCCACGATAAGCCGCTAACGAACTAACGATGGCAATTTGTCCTTTTTTGCGTGTCCGCATAGGTAAGATTAAAGGCTGTATCGTACTTAGGATGCCTTTAAGGTTGGTATCAATAACTAAGTTTATTGTTTCCCATTTCTCTGCTTCACCATTCATTCCTATGCTACTGGTCATACCTGCATTAGCAATCAATAAATCAACAGGATGTTGCTGATTGAATTGCTGGATCCACTGTTGTAAAGATTTATTATCCGTTACATCAATACTGGCTGATTCGACAACTGCCCCTTTTTGCTCACAAGCGTGTTGTGTTTTTTGTAGTTTTGCTGTGCTTCTGCCTAGTAAACCAAGTTTAATCCCCGTTTTTGCATACGTTGTTGCTAATGCATATCCAAGATCACCACTTGCTCCTGTAATAATAATTGTCTTATAGGGCATGTCCTTGCCTTGTCATTGTTAAATTTGAAATAATTACTCATATTCTTTCTTTGGCAAAAAGACGATCTGCTTGTAACATATCCGTATAATCAGGTTGTTTTTTTGTTGTGATAGCAGCAGTCTTTATTGATTCTAATGCCAAGTGATCAATACAAGCATCAACGGCCATACCAATCCCTTTTTGAGTATAAAAGTCGCCATTAATTTGTGTTAAGTGGATCACTGTTTTTTGAAAGGCTTGACATAGTATCTTATCAGGGGCTGTTCCTTTTTGCCAAAAAGCATTAAGATCTCCCTGAAAGGTTAGACCTTTAAGGTCATAAATAGCGGTACCAAGAACACAAGTAGGACAATCATGCAAAAGTGCAGTCATACCAACAGTACTATTAACAAGCACAGTTCCTTTTGCTGCATCCAATAATAGGGGTAAATTTCCTGTCTCCATGTAAATAACACGTTCAACAATCCCTAACTCTTTTGACAGTTTTTTAAGGTAGCGTGAATAACGTTCTAAGCCCGTATCAAGTGGGTGATTCTTTATCACAATTTTACTATTTGCTGGGGCGTGTTCGGCAAAGGAAGTTAGTACACGTTGAATAACGGCTTTTATATTGTTAAAAGAGGAATGGATACGAATTTGAACATCAGCATTAAGTTGTAATGGCAAAAGATAAAAGGCTTCTTTTGAGTCGACTAATTTCTTAATGGTTTGCTTATTTCGTTGCTCATGTACTAATAATGTAGGGAAGCGGTACATCCACCCTACGTATTCAGTCAGTGGTGTTCGTGGGCGATGTGTACGATAATAGGGAAATGTTTTACGCTGTAAAAAACTACTAATATGATAACGAACATCATGCCACGCACGTACTTTAAGGCGATACCCTGTTTCTGAACGCTGTTTAGCATGAGTGATTGAGCGAGCATAGTCAAGATACCATTGAGGATCTTTTGGCAATGAAGAGTTTGCATTTGCACCATTTTTTTCCAACGTTAACCAATTAGGACGCAAATAGCCTTCCTCAAACACATGAACATTAATATTCTGCTCAACAGCGAGTTTAATGGCTTGTGTGTGTAGAGGTCGTGCATCACCAAATAAAATAATATCCGTTATACGATGAATATCGAGTTTAGCATTAAGCCATTGAGTGAAGTGTTTTGGCGCATCTGTGTAGTTCCAACTATTGCTTCCAGTAGAAAAAAGCTGATCCCCCCCACAAAAATTAACACGGTAGTGCTGAAAACCGATGTCATTAAGTTTATTTGAAAATGTAGAAAAAAATGGGCTTGCTGTACCCTGAAGAAACAAAAAAGATCGTAACCCCATAATATTATGTAACCATCATTATAAGTTTAAAGTTTGATAGATATAGTGTACATCGTAATATAAAGTATAATATAACCAAGCCTATGGAAGGTATTATATAGCCCTTGCTGACCCTATGCCTTTTGAAATTAATTATTGCTATTCAACAAATTACAATATTCTGTATATCATGCCCCATTCATCGTCAACTTAATAGAGTAAACCAATTCTATGAGTAACCTCATTTGACTAGCATTTACCTATAAATAAGAATTATATAGCATATCTTAAAAACTTCCTTAATTACTTTAGTTTAACGAAGCATTTTACCTCTCATTTATTACTTTTCATGGATAATAAATCTGCAAATATCTGCGGCTGTTTAGTCTATGTTATACTGATATAAACGTATTACAGGGTGATAATACCTTTCTATAACCATAATTATTTAAGAGACTATTTTTTCATTGACTACATCATCAGCTTCTTTGCAGCATCCTACGCTTCATATAGAACTTAGCCCTGAAAACAGTGATCGACTGATTAATTTATGTGGGCCTTTTAACAAACACCTTGCTCAAATTGAAACAGAGCTAGGGGTAATAATAAAAAACAGAGGCTACCAATTTAATCTTTCAGGTGAACAAGAAAAGATAAAAAAAACAGCTCGTCTCTTGTCAGACCTGTATTTTTCTACAGCAACAGAGTCATTAAGCGCTAGCACCGTACATCTTTTTATTCAGCAATCAAAACTGACAACCGTGGTTGATCACAAAACCCTAGAAGTTCCACTTGATACCAAAATACAAACAAAAAGAAAACTGATTAAAGGGCGTGGTAATAACCAAAATATCTATATTCATAATATACACCATCATGACCTTACCTTTGGTGTAGGACCTGCAGGCACAGGAAAAACATATCTAGCCGTTGCATGTGCCATTGAGGCATTAGAGCAAGATGAAGTCAGAAGACTTGTACTCGTTCGTCCTGCTGTTGAAGCAGGTGAACGCTTAGGCTTCTTACCTGGCGATCTAGCACAAAAAATTGACCCTTATATGCGTCCTATGTATGACGCGATGTATGAATTTATGGGCGAAGAAAAGGTAAATAAACTTATTGAGCAAAATATTATTGAAGTTGCACCATTGGCTTATATGCGTGGTCGTACGTTAAATGATGCTTTTATTATTATGGATGAAGCACAAAATACAACTATTGAACAAATGAAAATGCTTCTTACCCGCATTGGTTTTGGTTCTACGGCAGTCGTCACAGGGGATATTACACAAATTGATTTAGCAAACCACCAACAATCAGGACTGAAAAATGTCATGAAAATACTAAAAGATATTAAGGGTATTAGTTTTAACACCTTTGAAGCAAAGGACGTTGTACGGCATAAATTAGTGCAAAAAATTGTCAATGCTTACGAAAAACATCCGTGAAAAAAAACAAAAATGTGCGCAGTAACGCCAGCGCACTAAAGATAGACATAGCATTGCAAAACGAAATAGGCTTTACCACAGTGCCTAGCATCGAAAATATACAAAAATGGGTTGAAATAGCTTATCAAGGCGATTCTAAT
The DNA here is from genome assembly GCA_964396615.1 of uncultured Thiothrix sp. Taxonomy (GTDB): domain Bacteria; phylum Pseudomonadota; class Gammaproteobacteria; order Thiotrichales; family Thiotrichaceae; genus HyVt-477. The sequence continues at coordinate 3,414 of CAYNGN010000023.1, forward strand.
ACATCCTTATGCATTAGAATCGTCGATGCTGTAGAAGGTGAGCAACTTAATGTGGCTTATAGAGGAAAAGCATACGCAACGAATGTACTGTCTTTTCCGTTTGAAAGACCTCCTATACCTGTTGAAGTCTCACTCCCATTGCCTTATCTTGGTGATTTGGTTTTATGTGAACCTGTGATTCAGCATGAAGCAATAGAGCAACAGAAAGTACCTATGCAACACTGGACGCATTTAATTATACATGGTGTCTTACATTTACAGGGTTATGACCATATTACAGAAAATGAGACATATCAAATGGAGTCATTAGAAATACAATTGCTTGAATACTTAGGGATTGCTAACCCATATACAACACAATGAAGATAATAACCTGTAATGACTGACAAAAACACTGGCAATGAACTACCTTTAACATGGTGGCAACGACTTTTTACCTTTAATCAAGCCTCTAGCCCATCTATAGATGGGCGGACACAATTGATTAATGAAATACGCCTTGCGCATAAAGAAGGCGTTATTGTTGATAAAACATTGGGAATGATTGAAGGTGTTATGCAAATTGAAAACCTTCAAGCGCGTGATATTATGCTTGCACGCTCACAGATTACCTTTGTCCAGCGAGACAATAGCTTTGAAGAAATTGTTCGTTGTGTTCTAAAATCAGGGCATTCTCGCTATCCTGTTATTGATGAAAGCAGAAATGATATTGAAGGTATTATTCACGTCAAAGATTTATTGCAATCTATGGGAAAGGAAGAGCTATTTAAGATTGATCATATCTTGCGTGAAGTAAATCCTGTACCTGAAAGCAAGCGACTAAGTCATTTATTGGCTAGCTTCAGAAAAAGCCATAACCATATGGCCATCGTGTTTGATGAGTATGGCTCTGTTTCGGGGCTGATCACCATTGAGGATATCCTTGAACAAATTGTGGGTGAAATTGATGATGAATATGATGTTGAAGAAAAACCAACCATTCAAAGTCGTAAGCAGAATATATTTACCGTTAGCGCCTTAACCCCTCTTACTGAATTTAATGGTTATTTTGGCGCTCACTTATCTACTAAACAGTTTGATACAGTTGGCGGATTCGTCACACATGAAATAGGCAAGATTCCACAACAAGGCGAAACACTCAGTACCGTTGATTTTGAGTTTCACGTGTTAAGTAGTGATGGACGGCGTATTCAATTGCTAGAAGTACGTCCCTCACGGCAAATTTTTATCAAAGAACATACGGAACAACACCTTGCCAACAAATAATACAAAAGCACTAAGTCACTTAAAGAAGGTTCATAAGAACCTCCATTACTTACTGGCACTGTTATCAGGAGCGTCATTAACACTTGCTTTTGCGCCGATTGAGTATCGACTATTTGTTATTATCTCCCCTGCCATTCTATTTGGCTTATTATTGAAAGCAAATTCTGTAAAACAATACCTGCTACTCAGTTATCTATTTGGTTTGGGGTTATTTGGTACGGGAGCCTCATGGATTTTTTACAGCATGTACTTTTTTGCCCATGCACATATTGTCCTTGCTGTTGGTTTAACTAGCCTCTTCGTCCTCATTATGGCGCTCTTTTTTTTGCTATTAGGCCTCTTGGGTTATCAACTAAAAAATACGCCTGTTCTGCCACGTGTATTACTTTATTACCCTGCTATTTGGGTGCTGGTAGAGTGGTTTCGTGGCTGGTTTCTCACGGGGTTTCCTTGGCTTAATTTGGGCAATGCCCATATTGATAACATATTGATAAGTGTTGCTCCTGTTGCAGGTAGCTATGGGGTCAGTTTTTTCAGTGCTGTTCTATCTGGAGCGCTTTTAGTAATCATAATAAGTCCTCTGCGTGATAAAAAAATAGCTGTAGTGACATGTATGGGTCTACTTGGAGCAAGTTTCTTGCTTGGGAAAATAAGTTGGACAAGCCCTATTGATGCTCCAATAAAAGTCAGTTTACTACAGGGGAATATTGCCCAAGAAAAAAAATGGCTGCCTGAGACACTACAACCTACATTAGAATTATATCAAAAGCTTACCCATGAAAACTGGGATTCAGATCTGATTATTTGGCCAGAAACTGCAATTCCTGATACCTTTGATCGACACATGGATTTCATTACCGCTTTACAAGAAAAAGCCATTGAAACGCATACAGACTTATTAATAGGTGGTTTTTTCTCTAATGTAAATGATAAAGCAGGAATCGAAAATAGTATTTTAGCTATTTCAGGTGAGACACGTAGTATTTATTCCAAACAACACCTTGTTCCCTTCACAGAATACTTCCCTTTTTTGCACTATCTTAATTGGTTAAGAGAATGGGTGGAGTTGCCTTACGATTCAGTAAAGCGTGGTGTTGGCTCAACGACACTGAATATAGCGGGTCAAATAGCACAAATGTCTATTTGCTATGAAGATGCTTATGGCAGCGAAATCATCCGAGATTTACCCAAAGCCAGTTTATTGATTAATATTAGTAATGATGGTTGGTTTACAGGCTCCATTGAACCTGATCAGCATTTTGAAATAGCCCGAATGCGTGCTGTTGAAACAGGACGTTATCTTTTACGAACAGCTAACATTGGTACTTCTGCCATTGTTGATACCAAAGGAAAGATTATTGCCACAGCCGATAATTATCAAACGACAACTATAAAAGGCTTAGCTCAACCCTACCAAGGGCTAACACCTTATGTTCGTTTTGGTAACCGTTTAATTATTAGTTTGCTCTTTTTTATCATTATTGTCGCTCGCATAACAAGACTTAAAGCATAATATTATATATCTAGATTAAATAATTAATATACTTGGCATTTACCATGTATAACTATGCTTATCTGTTAATTTTTTAGCTAAAAATAGTGTAAAAACAGCCAGCTATAGATTAATATATCTCACCATTTTACACGGGACTTATGCTCTATGACTAACTTGAATCGTTTAACCGCCTCTAATAAAACAATTTTAATGGCGTTTTTTATGGCTCTTTTTTTATTATTTACCATCAGTAATAAAAGCTATGCCTATAAAGAAACAGATGCAATACCTGCTACAACAACCCTATCACGTGACATCATTAAAGATTCTATTGTGAAGATATATACGGTAGCAAGTCTACCAAATTATCAAGAACCTTGGAATACATCAACGGCACAATTTAGTGGTTCGGGCAGCATCATTGCAGGACAAAAAATATTAACCAATGCGCATGTTATTGCTAATAACACCTTTCTTGAGGTAAAGCGATATGGGCAAACGAAGCGCTATGAAGCTGAAGTACTCTATGCAAGCCATCATGCAGATTTGGCCGTCATTACGGTAAAAGACAAAAGTTTTTTTAAGGATGCACTGGCATTGGAGCTTGGTGAATTACCAACAACACAAGAGGAAGTTGTTGTCTATGGTTTTCCAACAGGTGGTGATACGTTGAGTGTTACAAAAGGCGTTGTTTCACGCATAGAACATCAGCAATATGCGCACAGTAGTGAAAACATGCTATCAGTACAAATTGATGCTGCCATTAATCCAGGCAATAGTGGCGGCCCTGTTATTTCAAAAGGAAAAATAGTAGGTGTTGTTATGCAGGGGTTACGAGGGGCTGATAATATTGGCTACATGGTTCCTACGCCCACGGTGAAGCATTTTTTCAAAGATATGGAAGATGGAACATACCATGGCTTTCCTGACATAGGCATTGCAATACAAGATATGGAAAATCCAGCAGCACGCAAAAAATTCAACTTGAGTGAAGAACAAACAGGAGTGCTTGCTTATAAGGTTTTGTTTAACTCACCTGCAAAAGACATAATAAAGTCTGGAGATATACTAACAAAAATAGATGGGCATCAAATTGCTAATGATGGCACTGTTGAGTTTCGCCCAAAAGAATATACCTCCTTTGGTTATTATATAGATAATCATCAAGTTAACGATAAAATTAGCTTTGGCATTATTAGGGACTCTAAAGAAACAGAGGTTTCCTTTCAGTTAACAACAACGAGCAAAGATTTTTGGTTGGTACAACGTGAACAATATGATGTATTTCCACGCTATTTTATTTTTGGTGGCTTTGTCTTCACCCCAGTAACAAAAAACTATGTGAATGCAGGTATGTCATTCTTTAGTGGATCTGGAGAGCTGGGCAAGCTAATGAGCGAATGGCCCTCAAAAGAAAGACGTGAGGCAGTCATTATCTCTCAAGTACTTGCTTCTGATACTAACAAAGGCTATCACGCCGTTTATGATCGCGTAATTGAAAAGGTTGATGGACAATCCTTTCAAGATTTTGATGCTTTTTACAAACTGATTAATGAATCAACCAGTGATTATATTACGCTGGAAGATAAGGATGGTTATAAAGTTATTGTTGATAGAAAACTTTCATTAGCAAAAAATGATACCATTTTAGAGCGTTATCATATTGAGTCGGCTCAATCAAAAGACCTGCAAGCGACTATTGCAAAAACGAAAAAGAAAGAAGCCACAAAAAAAGAAGAACCTACTAAGAAAACGGAAAGCGGGCAAAATACACCGATTCAGCATCCCATACAAGCAAGTAGACCAAAAGTCTACTTGCAATAAAATGTAATCCTTTACTTCGCTCATATTGGTCTTTAAATAAGACTAAATATGAGTAAGTTACAATAGAAACGAACGAATCACCGTCATTTTTTCTATTTGCATATCATCAAAGGTGTAAGGAATTCCTCCTATTCCATAGGGGTGTGATTAAAAGTGTGGGAAATACCTTCTTTATGCGACATGTAAATTTTTCCATTCTCCATTTCCTCTAACAACACGAAGAGAAAGCATCGGATCAACATTTGAGGCTTTCCACCATGCGCCTGATAGCTTTAGACGCTTTTGGATGATATATCGATGAGTACTCTCTATTTCTCCTGATCCAATGGGTAGACCCTTTTCTAATGCTCCTTTGTAGTCCAATTGATTTCACGGCAGTGTAGGGATGCCATCATAGATAAAGGTTTGTTCAATAATATCTCCTTTTTCTACGACGGCGTTAGCTTGAGAAGAAACACCTTTATATATTACCTTGATTACATATTTCCCAGTAGGAACTTTAAACCTTACATTATTCTTTTTTAATGCTTTTTTTACCATTTTTTGGTTATGATAAAGGAAAAAATCAGCAGGTAGGTTTTTGCCTGTTTCATGGTCTAATTTTGCAGAAATATAAATGTGTCCCAGTGCGATTATCTTTTTCTCACTTTTCTCACGGGGTAAATTAAATGCTATTTTCCTGTAAATGGTTTTATTTGGTTTAATTGTAATCTGTTTTTTTATAGTTTTATCTTTATAACTAACCAATAGATTATACTTTCCAACAGGTAATTTGAAGTACGCTGTTTTTCTTTCTTTTTTCTTATGATAATTTTTATTATCAACACTATGTACTTCATAAGTAGCACGTAGTGATCTTGAGTTTTTTTTACTTACAGCTTGTACTTTTAATTTTCCCATAAAAATAGCCTTTTCTTCTAAGTGAAGAATAATAGCACTTCTATCTATATCGTTTATTTTTAATTTTTTTGACTGTGTAACATAGCCTTTATGTTCCACGCGAAGTTCATATTCTCCGACTTCAAGTTCAAATTTATGAGGTGCAGTACTTTTTTCATTAACAATGACCTTATTAGTTTCTTTAGAGGTTATTTTTATATTTGCTTTTAAGGTTTTTTTATCTTTTTTTGAAAAAATATTAATCAATACATTACTGGTTGGGATAATATTAGGAGGTGCTTTTTTTTCAAGAGTACTCTCTCCACTATTTTTATTGTGTTTTTCTATACTGTTTATTTCATTATTTTTCTTATTTCTATCACGACTTTCTATTTTTTCAAATTCTTTTATAAAAGAGACAGAGTTTACGTCTGTATCCTCTATTTTCTCATTGGCTTTATTAGTTGTTGTGTTTCGGTCATGGTTTTCTATTCTTTCATTTTTTTCTGTGAAAGAGACAGAATTTACATAGGTCTGATTATGAGGCTTTAAATATGAGTTCTCTAATATAAGTTGTTTTTTATTAGAGCTATCTATGGTAATCATGTTATTAAACAAAAATGCCAATAGTGTTAGTAGCACTAAAAACCCAGCTAAAAGGCCTCTCAGTAGCCCTGTTTTTTTTTGTTTTTCTTGTTTAACGTGATGGGAAACATAAACCGACTGATTTTCAACATAAACGGATTGATGCTTTATATAAACACCTCCATTGAACTCTTTTTCTTTTTTCGTATATTCTATTTCGACCTGATTATCAATTTTATTGATATTAAACGTATCAACCGATATATCTAGTGCTTGAAGCATGTCTTCAATAGTCGTATAACGATCATGTGGGGATTTTGCTAATGCTTTATCAAGTACGGGTTGTAAGTGATTATATTTAGCAGGTAAATCAGGAGGAGCAAGCATTGTGTGTTGGTAAATAGCTTCAGCAGTGGTATCCGCATAAAATGCTTTTTCACCGATGAGCATTTCATAAACGATCAACCCTAAACTGTAAATATCAGTACGTTGATCAAGCTTAGTCATTGTCACCTGCTCAGGACTCATATAGTGCAAATTCCCTTGCAATACTAAATCACCGGCTGCATTTTTTAATTCAGTACAACCATTATCCAATAGCTTGGTTGTACCCTCATGGTCAAACAAAATATTATCTAGTTTAAGGTTTCCATGAATAAAACCCTGATTATGTATATAGCTTAACGCTTCCCCTACCTCGCTTATTATTTTCAGCACGGAGGCTACAGAAATGTTTTTTTGTGATATTTTTTTGCGAAGGTTCTCTTTTTCAAGGTATTCCATCGAGCTATAGAAAATATTGTCATCTGTTATACCTACATCATATATTTTAACAAGATGCGGATGCTCCCAATGGGAGAGCCGTTTACCGACAGCTAAAAAATGTTGGCGAAACTCATTATTTTTGACATTATAAGGGTGTATTACTCTCAAGAAAACATCATGATTTAAGGCTGTATTTTCAGCAAGATAAGCAGTTGCCATACGACTTACTTCAAGTTTCTTTTTTATAATGTAATTTGGTATTTTTATCATTTAGTTGCCCGCTCTTATTGACCTTATGGCTATTATTATCTATTAATTTCAGGGCGGTATTCTATTAGGAATGAGTCACAAAGCAACTGTTACTAATTTTTATTTCGCCTATAAGGTAGAGGACTTCCATTTTAGCAAGGACTTAAATAAGCCCTCAGATTTACCTTTCTCTTTATTCTCACCTGTATTTTCCTCTGATGAAGGTAAACAACCATTACTATAGCGTTGTGCTACTTCGTTAGGACAGGCATCACAAGCATCACCGACTTGATCACCATCTTTATCGTCTTGTTTCGGATCAGCAATAGAAGGGCAAATGTCATCATAATTATTAATACCATCACCATCAGAGTCCGCCATTCTTGCATCAATGATGTGTTGATTATAATAATCAGCCTGTGTGGGGTATTCTGATTTGGATGAGCTGTCTATCTTCTTATCCTTGTTGCTAGGCTTAGGTTGATTACCATTAGCGCTAAGATCAAGACAAGGCATATTAGCTGACTGTTCAGCCATTAGGCGTGCCTGTTTATTTTGTTTCCCTTTGGATAAGGCTCGAACTTTACCAACAACACATACCTCATCGATTGTTATTTTACTAACCATTAAGTAAGAAATAATTTTGTCTGTACTCTTTTCTTGTTTGGAGACATTTAAACGTACAATCATGCCAGCGAGCTTATCTGACTGTCCTTTATTATGCCGCCATTCAATAGTAGTGCCTAGTTTGCTAAAACCAAGTGGCAAGAAATTGAGGGGGTATTCTTCTCCATCTCTATTGAGAGTAATCGTTTGACGTGCATCTTCTTCAATCACTTTAACGTCTATTGTGCTAAAACCTTTACAGTGTTGTGATGCATATTCAAGCACAGGATTGCTATCCCGCAAGGTACAGTCTTTCGCTGCAATAGATGTATAGCTACTTTCAAAAGTATTTGTATTCTCTGCATAACAAAAAATAGGTAGTAGAGTGCTTGCAATAAAAACATAAATTTTTCTGTCAAACATAAACATAGTGTTATTCCTAGCCATTTGATTATTTATCATAAAGGCACTTTCTCTTATAAGTAAAGGTGCTCTATGAATAAACCTGTTATAAACGAACAATTAACTGATAAGCCCTAAATGGGATAAGGAGATGATTGGTGCTAAAATACCCTTTAAAACTATTAAAAATACTATTTTATATACTGTCCATTATTATCATTTTTGCAGTAATAACACGACTATTTTTGTATAAAGGGTCGGTAAAACCCTCTGTTGCTTTACCCAGTACCCCAATTGTTGATATGCATGTTCATATTGCAGGCTATGGTAATGGCAACAGCGGTTGCTTCATTTCTGCTGAAATGCGTAAAGGCTATAAATTTGATTATTACTTAGGGGCATTTGGTATTACACGGGCTGAAATAGAGACACAAGGCGACCAGTTAGCGGTCAAAAAGCTTGCTGCTTCACTAACAGCATCAGAAAAAGTTCATGCCGCTGTTATTCTCGCTTTAGATGGTGTTGTTGATGATAAAGGCGAACTGGATCGCAATAAAACACAAGTCTATATCCCCAATGATTATGTTGCAGAACAATCGGCTCTCTATGGAAACTTATATTTTGGTGCCAGTATTAACCCTTATCGTCATGATGCATTAGCACGTCTTGAACGCGTTAAACAGCAAGGTGCAAAGCTTATTAAGTGGATTCCCAATATCCAGCATATTGATCCTAGTGATAAGAAAATTATTCCTTTTTATAAAAAAATGAACGAATTAGATTTACCTTTATTAACTCATACAGGACAAGAACGCTCTTTTGCCTCTGCCATTGATAAATATGGAGACCCTAAGCGCTTAGTTTTACCATTATCGTTAGGAGTAACAGTGATTGCAGCACATATTGCAACAACAGGGCATACAGATGATGAGTTAAACTATGAGCGTATTCTTCCTCTTTTTAAGCAATACCCTAATTTATATACCGATTTATCAAGCCTGACACAGGTCAATAAGTTAGGTTACTTAGATAAAGCATTACAAGATCCTCGTTTACATGGAAAAATTTTATACGGTAGTGACTACCCCTTATCAAACATGGTTTTAGTTTCACCTTATTACTTCCCCTTGAATTTAAAACTCAAAGAAATGCATCGTATTTCAGCGATAAAAAATCATTGGGATAGAGATATTGCGCTTAAACAAGCGCTAGGCGTTCCTGCTGAAATATTTGCGAGTAGTGCTAAGCTGCTCCATATTGAATAAGAGATCAATCAATCAAGCGATGTACTTAGTAAGATACTAAGCTACA
>CAYNGN010000024.1:0-6341 GCA_964396615.1 uncultured Thiothrix sp.
ACGAAGCATTGTTAGAGCAACTGCGTTAGTGGCTAGATAAATGTAGGCTGAGGTGAGAGAGATATAAACCCCAGCCCTTATTCGGCATCCTTCATCATTGCTAAAATATGAAAGATGCCTATTCTTCTTGAAATAACGTGCTTGGCGATAATTTAAATAAAGGTCGTAGATTAAAATACCCGCCTATACCAACGAGTGCTGCGCCTGAAATAATGCCTACTAACAATAAATAAGGATTCAGCGCAGGACTTAATTCGAACAATCGATAGGCTAATAAATTACTGACTAACATGGCAAATAGCGCACCTAAAAAGCCAGCTATACCACCAATCATCACAAACTCAGTGATGACGGTTCGACGTAAATAGGAATGCCTTGCACCCATTGCTTTTAAAATGGCTAACTCTTTCCTACGTTCCGTTTGTTGTGATTGCAGTGCAGCAAATAACACGGCAATACCTGACAATAAAGTAAAAAGAAAAATAGTTTGTACCGCAAAAGCGGCTTTATTAATCAATTCTTTTATTTTATTCAGTACATGACTGATATCAATCGCACTGACACTGGGATAGTGTTTAATGAGTTTAGGAATTAACTCACGCTGTTGTTCAGTAAGATGAATACTCGTCATGAAAGTGTGTGGTTTATCCTGTAATGCCTGTGGTGCGGCGAGAATAAAGAAATTAGGTTGCATCGTATCCCAACGCACATGGCGAAAACTGCTAATCGTTTGAGTAAATGCCTGCCCTGCAATGTCAAAAGTGAGCGTGTCACCCAGTTGGAGCTTAAGTGCTTTAGCAATGCCTTCTTCGATAGATAAGCCCGTGGTGGCTTCTGCGGTAAACCATGTACCAGCGATTATTTGATTATTTCGGGGAAGTTTTACAGCGGTTGAAATATTGGCTTCCCGCTCTAGTAGTCCTTGTGCACGTCGATTATTAAAGTCTTTGATCGTAATCGTTTTGCCATTAATTGCCTTTAATCTGCCACGGATCATCGGATAAGCAGGCGCTTGTGTATGCAGTTTATGCTGTTGTAAATAAGCATTAAAGGGGGCGATTTCATGGGGTTGAATATTAATGAGAAAATAGTTTGGCGCATGATCAGGAAGCGTTGCTTGCCAGCGATCAATGAGATCGGTGCGTAATGCGGTGAGGAGTAATAAACTGAAAAAGCCAGCACCAAAAACCATAATTAGTAAGGCGATTCTAACGTTTGCTTTGGGTAAGCGGAATAGGCGTTTATTAGCTCGTTGGTTAATTGTATGGAGTAGGCGCAGTAATAATACAGCAACTAACCAGAAACACCCCATGATAACCAGTAGACCAATTAGTAATGCAAGGCTGAGAAAAAACTGATGTACTTGTAATATAATCAATATCAGCATACCCAATGATAAGGCAATGAAAGGTAATAATAGCTGTTTTGATAAGTGAATTGATTTGCTTTGACGTTGAAAAATTTGGACAGGGGATATATTGACCAAGCGTAATAGTTGCGGCAAGGAAAAACCTAATACCATAACCCATGCAGTGATAAAGCCACTGAATACAGGTGTAATACTGGGTGAGGGTAAGATTTGCCCAATGAGGTCACGTAATAAATAAGCGATACCATGCTGAAGCACATAGCCTAGCATTACCCCTAATAAAGCTGCAAAAGTCGCTAATGAAAATAACTGTAGTGTATAACGCCAAATAATAGTGTTACGTGATGCACCTAAGGTTTTCAAAATGGCTACGGTATGCGTTTCACGTTGGCTAAGGCTGTAGCTGGTTAAAGCAATAGCAACACCCGCTAAAATAACACTCAGCAACGACGCTAAGGATAAAAATTGCTGACCACGTTGTAAGGCTTGTTGTACAGAAGGTAAACCATCAGCAATAGAGCGTATTTTTTCTGCTGTTTGTAGGCGTGGTTTTAACCATTGGTGAAATTGTTGTACCTGTTTTGTCTCTCCCGCAACTAATAAGCTAAAGCGCGCTCGGCTGGCTGGAGTGACGAGACCTGTTGCTGCTAGGTCATCTAAAGGCATGAGTAGTTTTGGCATAAATTCAAATGCTGAGCCACCTTGGTCAGGCGATTGGGTAATAAGCCCTGTAAGTGTTAAGCGGCTTGCACCAAGCTGTATCGTTGTATCAGGCTTGATATTGAGGGCGATAAATAAATGGGGTTCTGCCCACGCTTGTGCAGTGGATAAGGTGTTAATGGTGCGGCTCTCACCTTGTGTGTTTGCTTGCTTATCGTCTGATGTAGGTAAATGATCCGCAATATGAAGCTTACCAAATAAAGGGTAGTTTGATGAGACTGCCTTAACCTGCACTAACTGTGATTTGTCATTAGCTAATACCATGCTAGGGAAGCTGGTCATTTGTGCTGTATGTAAGCCAAGTGACATTGCATGTTTCATATACTCTTCGGTAAGAGGGCGGGATGATTGTACAACCAGATCACCCCCTAATATCTGACTGGCTTGCTGTTGCATAGCTTGATCAGTACGATCAGTGAAAAAAGTGACGGAACTCACTGCGGTTACTGAGATTAATAAGGCAAGAAAGAGTAAGCGGCTTTCTACCATGCGCCATTGACGTAATGCATGACGTAGCCATTGTTGCCAAACAGTATTGAGTTTTTTCATTTCAGTACCAACTGAGCGTTTTGTAAATGATAATGCTGCTCACATTGTTGGGCGAGCTGATGATCATGTGTTACTAGCACTAAGGTTGTGTGGTATTTTTTTTGCAAGGAAAATAATAGTTTAATAATAGCATTGCCTGTTTGTTGGTCTAGGTTTCCTGTCGGTTCATCAGCGAATAATACCTTGGGGTGTGTAACGAATGCTCTTGCAAGAGCAACACGTTGTTGCTCGCCACCTGAGAGTTGGTTGGGTAAATGCTGGAGACGCTGATCAAGTCCGACTTGCTGTAATGCCCGTGTGGCTTGCTGTGGTATGTTTTGTTGTGTGTTATCTAACTCTAGTGGCAGCATGACATTTTCGAGTGCCGTTAGATGACTGATTAGGTGGAATGACTGATAAACAAAACCAACCTGTCCTAATCTAAGAGCGGCACGATGATCTTCGTCTAATGGGGTTATATCTTTGTTGAGCAGTTTCACGCGACCGCTACTTGGACAATCTAAACCTGCTAGCAGACTGAGTAAGGTGGTTTTACCTGAGCCTGATGCGCCTGTAATGGCAACGGAGCTTTCGGCGTTAATCGTTAGATCAATAGCGTGCAGAATGGTTAGTGTTTTGTTGCTGTCAACAGGGATTTCTTTACTTAGCTTTGTCGTCTCAATTACCATTGCCATATTTTTATATCGTGTTAAATATCGTGAATTATTTTTAAGGTTGAGGTTTATTTAAAATGTTAAAAAAAACCGTGTTTTATTTTGCTTTGCTTGGTCATTTATTTCTTATATTACTTACAAATACCTATGCTGAGGAGGCTAAGTCTATGCGACTGTTGGTATGGGGAGATAGCTTAAGCGCTGCTTATGGTATTCCTGTTGAACAAGGTTGGGTCAATTTACTGCAAAAACAACTGGGCAAGCAAGTAAAGATGATGAATGCCAGTATCAGTGGTGAAACGACTGAGGGAGGCGTAACGCGACTACCTGCTGCACTTGAGCAGTATAAGCCAGATATTATGTTATTGGAATTAGGGGCAAATGATGGTTTACGAGGTATGCGTACTGAGGTGATGCATAAAAATTTGAAGAAGATGATTCAAATGGCACAAAAAAAACAGATAACCGTTGTTTTGTTGGGTATAAAAATACCCCCTAATTATGGCGTGGGGTATACCACTCAGTTTGAAAAAGTATTTGCTGATTTAGCACAGCAATATAGCTTAGATTTTGTGCCTTTTATTTTAGAAGGTATTGCAATGGATTATTCATTAATGCAAGCCGATGGTTTGCATCCAAATGCGAAAGCACAGCCCGTGATGTTGAAGAATATTATGCCTGCATTGGAGAATATCCTCAAAGTAGCAGAAAAAAGCTGATGGCTATTTCCATTGGTCGTCTTCAAACGAGTGCTTAGCGTATTCGTGTACAATGCTCTAGAAGTTAATAGGGTTACTATTTGTTAATAATTACAAGTTTCTAAATGGACAATAAAATAATAAAAATAATGTCTGGTTTTGGAGGGGCATTCCAAAAAAAACAGGTGAAAGCATTATATCAAGGATTTATTCCTTCTATTCTCGGTTCTATTGCGTTGGGTTTTCTTACATATTACTTATTTTTTTATGGTGAGAGTAATCAGCGCAATAACATACTTTGGGTTTTGTTGATTTTTGGAGGGATAATACTGCATAGTGTTGATACTTTGTTGTATTTCAAAACAAAAACTGAGCAACTTAACCATCGTTTATTTTTACAACGTTTTGCGATAGGTTCTATTTTAGTTGCTGTTGCTTGGGCATTGATGTTTTGGCATTTATTTCCTACTGTGTCAGAAAAAAATAATTTTTATACTATTTATCAGGTATTTATTGTTGGGGCTGTTATTACCTTAGCAACGACAACGCTTGCTTATCATTTAGGTATTGCAATGTTGTTTATGCTGATTGTCGTTGCACCGTTTGAAATAAGACTTTTGATGATTGAAGACTCAAGCTTCCACACAACCTTGGCGATGTTAGTGTTGCTCTATGTCTTTTTTCAACTAGAAGGCTTAGTGCGCATTAATAAGAAATATCGTGAAAATATTCATTTTCAAATAGCCTTGAGCAAAATAGCTAAAGAATATGAGCATTTTCGTTATGCAGTTGATCATCATGTTATCTATAGTGCAACAGATGCTCAAGGGACAATTAGCCATGCAAATGATCGTTTAGTAGGAGCGAGTCAATATTCAAAAGAGGATCTTATTGGAAAAAATCATCGTATGCTGAACTCAGGTGAGCATCCTCATTCTTTTTGGGCAGCAATGTGGGCTACTGTGGAGCAAGGGGATATTTGGCGTAATGCGGTAAAAAATATAGCACAGGATGGGTCGTCCTTTTGGGTTGATACAACTATTGTGCCTTTTATGGATGATGCGGGAAAACCTTATCAATATATTGCAATTCGTACGGATATCACCCAATTAAAAAATCTTGAGCAACAGAATATTAATGATAAAAATGATGTGCTTATTCGAGCGCGTGTGGCACAAATCTTACAGGAACAGCAGTCGTTAAAAGAACGCATGGAACAAATGTTACATGTGTTATCGAAAAGCTTGGGTATGCAGCGGCAAAATAAGTTAGGTGTTTTTTTGATGTCTAGCAGTACTAATTAGCTTGAGTTGTATGTTGTTCATGGTGAAAATGATAAAACCATCACGCAGAATCAAAAGTGTTTACAGTTAATGTATTCCTTATGTATTCGTGCGCTTTCAACGAGGGAAATTGATATTGTTGACACCTGTTTTAATTATATTGAGCATGATGCCGAAACAGAAGATATGACTTCACAAGGGTATTATATTGTGCCGCTTTTGCATGATACGAAGGTGCTTGGTGTCTTATTCATTTATACGGATTCCCATCCACCTAAACATGAAACGAGGCAGAGTACTTTACGCTATCTTGGTAGTCTTATTGGTGTGGCTATTGCCAATGAGTATGTCAAAATGAATCTTCATCAAACGAGTAAAGATGCTGAAAGAGTGGCGCAAGCAAAGGCTGATTTTCTTGCTAATATGAGTCATGAAATTCGCACCCCGATGAACGGTGTTTTGGGGATGCTAGATTTGTTGAGTGACATGCCATTGAGTGATAAGGCAAAAGGCTATATTGATACAGCACATGGCTCAGCTAATATGTTACTCAATGTGATTAATGATATTCTTGATGTCTCTAAAATTGAATCAGGCAAGTTACATATTGAGGCGATTAATTTTGATTTAAGAAAAACGATTGAAGATACGAGTGATCTGCTCTCTAAACTAGCCCATGAGAAAGATATTGAGCTGTTATGTTATATTCCGCCAGAGATTAGTACATTGGTAAAAGGCGATATGTTGCGTCTGCAACAAGTGATGAGCAACTTGGTGAGTAATGCGATTAAGTTTACGGCACAAGGTGAGGTATCTATTGATATCTCAACCATTGATCGTTCAGAAGAGGAGTCTATTTTTCGCTTTGAAGTACGAGATACAGGGATTGGTATACCGCTTGATAAACAAAAAACGTTATTTCAGGCATTTACTCAGGCGGATACGTCTACTAGTAGGGAATATGGTGGTACAGGACTGGGTTTAGCTATTTCTAAAAGCTTAGTTGAAATGATGGGGGGGGAGATAGGTTTAATCAGCACCTTAGGTGAAGGTTCAACCTTTTGGTTTG
>CAYNGN010000024.1:6360-12560 GCA_964396615.1 uncultured Thiothrix sp.
CATGATGAAACCGATTTATTTTGTTTAGATAAGCTGCGTATTTTGACCATTGATGATAATGAAACCAATTGCTTAATTTTAGATAACTATTTAAAAACACAATGTATTTATAGTATTACAGTAACAAATTCTGAGGAAGGGTTAGCGGTATTAAAAGAGGCGAGTGAGAAAGGTAAAGCATTTGATATTTTGTTGCTTGATATGCAAATGCCTAATGTAACAGGGGAAGAGGTAGCGGCAAAGATTAGACAAGATGCTGCTTTTGCTGAACTGAAAATTATTTTATTGAGTTCAATGGTGCTTGGTTCTGATGTAAATACAAAAGGGCATTATAACTTAGCGTTGAACAAGCCTGTTAGACAGGCTTTGCTTTATGATGCTATTGCTACTGTACAAAATGAACATAATAATTGTGCGGTAAAAGAAAAACCGACAGTCGTTACACCAGAAACTCATGAACTAACGGGGAATATATTGTTGGTTGATGATAGCCGTGGTAATCAATATGTTGGGAAAGAAACGTTATCAAAGTTGGGGCTAGATTTTGAAGTAGCAACCAATGGGCAAGAAGCCTTGGATATGTATAAGCAGGGGAATTTTGATGTGATCTTAATGGATTGTCAAATGCCGATTATGGATGGGTTTGAAGCAACGCGTCAGATTAGGTTGCATGAAAAAGAAACAAATAATCCACGAATTAGCATTATTGCTTTAACGGCTAATGCGATGCAAGGTGATCATGAAAATTGTGTTGCTGTGGGTATGGATGATTATTTATCAAAACCGTATACTTCTGAAACGCTATTTGCTCGTTTGGCAGCACATCTTGTTACTGAGGATAATGCTTTAGAACCAAAACCAAAACCAAAACCAGAACCAGAAAATTTAGAGCAGGAAAAAGAAAAAAAGGTAGAAAGTGTTGTTGATTAAAGGATTGCTTTAAATTCATCTGGTTATGAGGCTTCAGCCTCGTAACCTTGTCTTGGTGGCTCTGCCACTTGAACGAACGAATGGTTCATAGTCATAAACGCCTTTGATTTCTGACATCTTTCATATGATTAGTTAACCATTCAGCCTGCTAGGATTCGCCCTTCAGTCTCACTAAATTCGCTACGCTCAAACAACATTCGGTTTCAGTGCGATTCCTATCAGGCTTACAAACTGTAAACTACTTTTTTTGTTGTAGCTGTTTGATTTCTTTTAAGGCTGGTTTTGCCCCTGGATGGCCTTTTTTAGCTGCCTTTTCGAACCATTGTTTGGCTTTGTTATAATCTTCTTTAACACCAGTACCATTGGCATACATAGCTCCCATACTATATTGTGCATGAGGTACGCCTTTCTCTGCCGCTTTTCCATACCATTTAGCCGCATTTTTATAGCTTTTTTTCACACCAACACCATCGTGATAAAGATCACCTAACATAAGCTGTGCCTGAGGATGGCCTTTTTGGGCAATTTTGTTAAAGTGTTTGAATGCTTTGGTTGGACTTTTCTTGACTCCCATACCCTGTAGATACATCACACCAAGGTCATAGACTGCGCTAGGAAAACCTTTTTTAGCTGCTTTTTCTAGGTAAGTCGCTGCTTTTTTTTCATTTTTCTTTACCCCTTGACCATTAGCATACATGACACCTAGCATATAATTACCGGCAGGATGTCCCATTTTTGCGGCCTGTTTGGCATATTTTTTGGCTTTTTCCCCGCTTTTTTTCACACCTGAGCCTTTGATGTAACGTTCTGCCAACATTAATTGCACATCAACCATGCCACCATTGGCTGCTTTTTCATACCATGTAATTGCTTTGCTCATGTTCTTCTTTACGCCTAAGCCTTGTTCATACAAAACGCCTAAGTCGCGTTGGGCATCAGGTAGTTTCTTTTCTGCTTTTAAGAACCATTGTCGTGCGCTTTTATAGCTTTTTTTCGTACCAATACCATTAACTTTCATCACTCCCATAAAATATTGTGCGCCAGCATGGTTTTTATCAGCCGCTTTTTTATGCCATTCATAGGACTTTTTAGGTGATTTTTTCACGCCCTGACCATTAAGGTACAGTTGTCCTAAGATATATTCACCCGCAGGATCGCCTTTTTTGGCAAATTCTGAGGCAATATTAAAAACTTGTTTGTAATCTTTCTTTTTATACGCTGCTTGTAACGCCGCATTAGGATCTGCCCATGCGAATGTTGTCATACTGAAAGCTAATGCAGTTATTATTGTGACAATTTTTTTCATTTTTTGAACCCCGTTATAAAACGTAATACACTAATTACTCGTTAGTCATAGTCGCCATACGAAAAGCTATGGTAGCCTAGCACATTGTTTTCTAATGAGCATCTTTAACCATAAGAGCTACGATGAGTAATAATAATGAGAGTTAAAATTTGTGGCATTACGTCTATTACTGATGCATTAACCGTTGTTAAGTTCGGTGCTGATGCGATTGGTCTTGTCTTCTATGAAAAAAGTGTACGCTATGTGTCTCTTGAGCAGGCAAAAGCAATTTGTCAGGCATTGCCTCCGTTTATTACAACGGTTGCTTTGTTTATGAATGCAGGTAAGCAACAAGTAACCAGGTCTTTGACAGAAGTGCATTTTGACTTATTACAATTTCATGGTAACGAGTCCCCCGAATTTTGCGCTTCTTTTAACCATCCGTACATTAAGGCTGTACCAATGTCGGGTGTATCAAGTTTGGATGACTTTAAGGTATATGCCGAACAATATCCTGATGCAAAAGCCTTTCTTGTTGATAGTCATGCTCCGAATGAAGCAGGTGGTTCAGGCAAGGTATTTGACTGGAAGCAAATTCCCGTAGATTATAGCGCTCCAATTATCCTTGCGGGTGGTTTGAATGCTGAGAATGTTACACAGGCAATGCAAACTACTGATGTGTTTGCACTTGATGTTAGCAGTGGCGTTGAAGCCAGTCCAGGGGTTAAAAGTACAATAAAAATTAAACAGTTTATGCAAGAGGTAAAACGTGTTGACGATGAAGACAAAAAAAACTGATTTTAGTGATATTGATTGGAATGCTTTCCCTGATGCAGCAGGGCATTTCGATATTCACGGTGGATGCTTTGCGGCTGAAACATTAATGGGTGCAATAGGAGATTTGCAGCAAGCCTATACGACGTTAAAAAATGATGCCAACTTTCAGGCGGAATTTGATGAAGACTTGAAGTATTATGTTGGGCGACCTAGTCCGTTATATCATGCTAAACGTTGGACAGAAGCGATTGGTGGTGCGAAAATCTATCTTAAACGTGAAGATTTGAACCATACTGGCGCACATAAAATTAATAATACGATTGGCCAAGCGTTATTGGCTAAATATATGGGAAAATCACGTATTATTGCTGAAACAGGAGCAGGGCAACATGGGGTTGCTTCAGCAACGGTTGCAGCGCGTATGGGTATGAAGTGTGTTGTTTATATGGGCGAGGTTGATATTGCACGCCAAAGCCCTAATGTCTATCGCATGAAGTTGCTTGGGGCAGAAGTGAGATCGGTTAGTTCAGGGTCTAAAACCTTAAAAGATGCCTTAAATGAAGCGATGCGGGATTGGGTAACGAATGTTGATGATACCTTTTATATTATTGGTACGGTTGCAGGGCCTCATCCTTATCCAATGCTGGTACGTGATTTTCAAACGATTATTGGTCGTGAGGCGCGTCAGCAGTCATTGGAACAAACAGGACGTTTGCCTGATGCTTTAGTCGCTTGTGTTGGTGGAGGATCAAATGCGATTGGTTTATTCCATCCGTTTTTGGCGGATACTGATGTGGCTATGTATGGTGTTGAGGCCGCAGGTAAGGGGTTGGAAACAGGTAAACATGCCGCGCCATTGTGTAAAGGGTCACCCGGTGTTTTACATGGTAATCGTACTTATTTAATGGATGATGATGATGGGCAGATTATTGAAACACATTCTGTTTCTGCGGGGTTAGATTATCCTGGTGTTGGTCCTGAGCATTCATGGTTAAAAGATATTGGTCGTGCTAATTATGTTGCAATAACCGATGATGAAGCATTAACCGCATTCCATGATGCAATGCGTTATGAAGGCATTATTCCTGCACTTGAAAGTAGCCATGCCTTAGCCTATGGCGCAAAATTAGCAGCTGAGATGGGAGCTGATCAGCAAATTATTATTAATTTATCCGGGCGTGGTGATAAAGATATTAATACTATTGCTGCTTTAGAGGGGATTACATTATGAGTCGATTAGCACTGCGTTTTGCGACCTTAAAAGAACAAAGCAAAGCGGCTTTAATTCCTTATATTACAGCGGGTGATCCTGTACCTACTTTTACCGTTGATATGATGCATCATATGGTCAAAAATGGTGCCGATATTATTGAATTAGGTGTGCCGTTTTCTGATCCTGCTGCTGATGGGCCAACCATACAGTTAGCGATGGAGCGTGCGTTAGCACATAAAGTGAGCCTTACTGATGTATTGGCAATGGTCAGCACTTTTCGTCAGCAAGATAATGAAACGCCCGTTGTATTGATGGGATATTTAAATCCGATTGAAAAAATGGGGTATCTCGTCTTTGCTAAGGCAGCAGCAGCAGCAGGCGTTGATGGCGTATTGACCGTTGATTTACCCCCTGAAGAAGCTTCAGCATTAGTGCTAATATTGCAACAATATCAGCTAGATCGTATCTTCCTTGCAGCGCCAACAAGTACTCTATCACGTTTAAAGAAAATCGCTGAGCTAAGCAGTGGTTTTTTATATTATGTGTCATTGAAAGGGATTACGGGCGCTAATATTTTGAATGTTGCTGAAGTAGAGCAAAAACTTAAAGCAATACGGGGAATTACGGATTTGCCTGTGGGGGTTGGTTTTGGTATTAAAGATGGAAGTACTGCTGCTGCGGTTGGCAATGTCGCTGATGCGGTTGTTGTAGGTAGTGCATTAGTTAAACATTTTGAAACGTATGAACAAAATAAGGATGCTGCACACATTCAACAAGCTGTGGGTGAGGTGCTTTTAGCAATGCGACAGGCAATGGATGAGGTATAGAAGGCATGAAAGAAGATGTAATTAGTTGGTTTGAAAAGCTGCTCCCATCCCGTATTCGTACTGAAAGTTCAGGGCGTAAAGCCTCTGTACCTGAAGGGGTTTGGACGCAATGTTCTTCATGTCATGCGGCACTCTATAGCCTAGAGCTGGAGCGTAATAATTGCGTTTGTCCTAAGTGTGATCATCATATGCGGATTGGCGGTCGAAAGCGTTTAGAGATGTTTTTGGATACGGGTGAAAAGGAAGAAATTGCAGCAGATATTGCCCCCATTGATATTCTTAAATTTAAGGATGGAAAAAAATATAAAGAGCGTATTGCAATTGCACAGAAAAAAACGGATGAAAAAGATGCGCTTATTGTTATGCAGGGGCTGTTACATGAATTTCCTGTAGTCGCTGCTGCGTTTGATTTCCGTTTTATGGGGGGATCAATGGGATCAGCTGTTGGTGAGCGCTTTGAACAAGGTGTTAATGCGGCGATTGCTGCTGATGTGCCTTATATCGTTTTTTCTGCCAGTGGCGGTGCCAGAATGCAGGAGGCGTTGTTTTCATTGATGCAGATGGCGAAAACGAGTGCAGTATTGACTAAGTTAGCCGATGCAGGCTTGCCGTTTATTTCTGTACTAACAGATCCTACTATGGGAGGGGTTTCAGCGAGTTTTGCCATGTTAGGTGATGTGCATATTGCTGAACCAAAGGCATTGATCGGTTTTGCAGGGCCACGGGTTATTGAGCAGACGGTAAGAGAAACATTGCCTGAAGGGTTTCAGCGTAGTGAATTTCTGGTTGAAAAAGGTGCAATTGATATGATTGTTTCGCGTAATGAGTTACGTGAAACAATTGCGGATTTATTAGCAATGATGATGCACGCTCCACGACCTGATTCAATTGAGCGTGAAGCCAATGAGAAAATGAGCAAGCAAAATAGTAGCGAAAAAGAAGCAACAGGCACAGCAAGTGAACAGGTAGTTGCTACAGAGCAAGCAACGAAGACAGTAATACCACCTGAGCAAGATAAGCAAGATAAATAAGATAAATTTGGACATCCTTGATTTACTGGTTAACAATCCAGTCCTGCTAGAACTCGCTCTTCAATCTCACTAAACTCGCTATGCTCAAACAAACGTTCGGTTTCAGTGCGATTCCTAGCAGGCTTCAAATTGTAAAC
>CAYNGN010000025.1:0-12550 GCA_964396615.1 uncultured Thiothrix sp.
TATTAACAGAGAGCGAATCAACCTGATTTATCTGTATGCGATAGTATATGGTTTTAGGAGCGGCTTAATGACTACTAAATATTATAACCATCCCTACAATAGTAAAGTCAATCGCACTAATCAGCTTCAACACTTAATCACCCAAACAGTTAAAAATAACGAATCCTTGCTCATTATTTCTTACCCCAAATACTCTCATTAACCACCGTTGATTTTTTCTTTATCACTGCTGGTGCTGGCTTATCCTTACTTTTATCCATCTCCTTTATCGGCTTAGCGCCAAATTTTGGACGTGGTTTTACTGCAAGTATTTTCTTAACAGGAAGCGTTGGAGCAGGGGATTCCGTCTTAGTTTTATTACCATACAAGGAATTAACAACTTCTTTAGCCTTCATTTCATTACGCAATACTTTCTTTATTTCCATTTTCGCACGTTGCTTTTTAGTTAGCCTCTTGCGATTATTTTTGCGTGGATTATCGCGTGTTGGTGGTGGTGGTGCTTTACGATCTGCCTCAAAACCTGCAACTTGCTCACGTGCTAAACACAGATTATTTCTTTTTTCAATCACCGAAAAATGCGCGTATTCATGATGAGCAATTAAGGTAATTGCCTGTCCTTTTGTACCTGCACGTCCTGTACGTCCAATACGGTGAATATAATCATTCGGCGAACGGGGAAGTTCATAGTTAATCACACAATCAAGCTTTTCAATATCAATACCACGTGAAGCGACATCCGTAGCGATGAGAATGCGACTTGCACCTGCTTTAAAATTTGCTAAGGCAATAATACGTTCTTTTTGCGCTTTGTCACCGTGTAAAGCCGTCGCTTGTATATCACTTTTTTCCAGTTTCAAAACTAAATTATCGCAGCGTTTTTTGGCGCTGCAAAAAATCAAGACCTGCCGCCAATTATTTTCATTCAGCAAATGTGCCAATAAACTATTCTTTTTATCGTGATTTACGGTAACAACATGTTGATCAATGAGTACTTCACTACTATGCTCAAGGTTAATAATGGTTGGCTCATTAAGGAGTACACGGACTAATTTTCTAACACTTTCTGGAAATGTCGCTGTAAATAGTAAATTTTGGCGTTGTTTTGGTAAGATTTTAAAAATATCTTCAATTTCTTTTTGGAAATTAGAATCCACTAAACGATCTGCTTCATCTAAAACTAAGGTTTGTAACTTATTAAATTTAAGTGCATTATGGTCAGCGAGATCCAATAAACGCCCTGGTGTTGAAATCAACACATCAACGCCACCACGCATTGCCATCATTTGTGGGTTTATTTTTACGCCACCATAAACGCTTAAACAGCGTACTTCAGGACGCATCATTTGTGCTAATGCAAGAATATCTTCACGAATTTGAATTGCTAGTTCACGAGTAGGCACAAGAATTAATGCACGAACATGATTACCACGGGCTTGGTTATAGCCATCATTTTTTTTATGCTCAATAAATGTTTGTAATAAGGGCAGGGCGAACGCTGCTGTTTTTCCTGATCCTGTTTCTGCTCCTGCTAATACATCACCACCTGCAAGAATAGCGGGGATAGCATCCATTTGTATTTGTGTTGGTGTAGTAAATCCAATACGTTTAATAGCTGATAAAAGTACAGGTGATAGTTTTAGCGCTTTGAAGCTCTGCGTAGTTGTTTTCATAGGGCTGGCAAAAGGTAGGCTTTAGACGAAGCGCGCATTCTAACGCAAAAATGCTACTTTCGTTACTTTTACACATATTTGCCACAATATGCTTTAAATGTAATCAGTATGTATGGTTAGTCATTTTTATGCTTATTATCAGTCTATAATTATTTTGCTTTATGACCTTTTAGTTGTTTTAACGAAACTTCTTGTTGCTACTGTTTTCCAATGTGTCGATTTTTAGCGGCGGTATATTCTAAAACAGGATTTTGGGACACATTAAAAAATGAATAAATTTATTGCTGTATGTATACACTTAATTTTTGTACTAACACCACTGGCTTTTGCAGAAGAAAAAACAGAGCATACAGAAAAAAAGTATGAGGTAGTCAATGTAGAAAGCTTTTTAAATATCAGATCTGGGCCTGGTACGATTTATTCCATTCTTCGAGCAATATCGAATACAGAAAAAAATATTACCATTGTTGAATCAAAACAATTGGCTAAATCAACATGGGTAAAAATAAAACACAATAATGAGTATGGTTGGGTTAATCAGACTTATTTAACCGTTTCAGTATCACCAGCAACAATTAAAAAACCATACCAGCATATTCACAAAAAAGAACATGAAGAGGAGCGGACTGTATGGTTCGCAATGGAAGGGGTTTATGCACTAACGAATATTGCACCAACAAAAGGAGAAAGCATGGATACACATATGCTGTTCCAGCTTGAATCAGAACAAGCTAAAGTGCTTTATGATGCAATTAAAACCCCTGCATTTACTGATAAATGTACAGGTGCAATAGCAAAAAAGGTAGGTGAAATGCTCTGTTTACATTATCCAGATGAATCAAAAAAGGAAAAAGAGGCTGAGGTTGAGATTGAAAAAGAAGAAAATAGTGAAGATACAGACAAAATTAAGGACGCTGCTAAAGAAAAGGTTAAAGAAACTAAAGATACTACTGATTCTCAGCTGAAAATAACCGATATTTATGAATGTCATTTCTCTATTAATATTATGCAACAAAAAATTCAGCAAGGGATTCTTTGCGATAACGAATAAGCAATACCTTAATTCAATTTTCCCACACTCTTCGACTACGGGAGCGTAGCTAAAGAATCTTATGTTAGTAGCCTAAAACGTTACAAACCAAACACATATTTTGTACCAATTACAGCAACAATTGTCGCTAGTGCTGCTTGTAACCAACTATCTTTCATCAGTTGATTAAGTTTAGGACCTAATAACGCACCAAAAATACCACCAACAATCAAAAAACTGAGGATAGAATAATCAATTTCAGCCCCCATACGCAGATAATTACTAACAGAAATCGAGCCACTAATAAAAATAGCGAGTGCAGCAGTAGCAGGGATAATATACATCGGAATACCGAGTATCGAGGCCATATAAGGGACAAGTAAGAACCCTCCACCTACGCCAAATATAGAAGCAACAACAGCAATAATAAAGCCTGCTAACCAAGGTGCCCAAGGATGTACGCTATAGGAGGTATCACCATAATCAAAGGCAATCTGATGTTCATTGACAACTATATTTTTAACACCCTCTTCACTAACTCGGGCAGGCTTTTTGCCTGATTTTTTATCTGTATACAACTTCCATGTAATTTGTAATGCAATTAATAATGCAAGTATCCCAAATAAAGGCTTAAATGTATTCATATCAGATAAGTAAAGACTTGATATTGTACTGCCAATAATTGCACCAACAATACCACCAGCACTGAGCATTAACCCCAAAGGAAGCACCCAAGCAGCACGCTTAAAGTATCCAGGGATAAAAACAAGTGCTGTTGCTAAGGAAAGCATTTGTGCCATTGGTTTAATAGTATTAGGGTCTTTAAAGCCAATAACAGAAATAAGACCAAAGGATGCTAGGATACCACCCGCAGCACCAATTGAGGAAAATACAAGCCCAACGAATATCCCCCAGACGATAAAGGTAACAATGTCCATCATGATAAAATCCTTGTGGTATTGAAATCGGTTTGATTTATTCAACAACTGATGTAAGAATGCGGTTGTTGTCTGTTTTAAAATGCATTCCAACTTAACTTAATGACACTGCGCGAATAGTAGTTTCCCATACGATAGCTGTCAACCGCTGTCACACTCAATGGTAAAGTTTTCATTACTATACTAAGGCGCTAAACATAAATTCTATCGACTATTTTCTTATAATTACCATCGGGTTGTTATTATGAGGAAAATAAAGTAAAAGGCTAATCCCATTGCAATTATTTAAGTTTTTATTAGGTATCGTTCTGGTACAAATCGCAACCGTTGCTTTGGTTATGCTTTCACCTGATGAGTTGCAAGGGGACGCTTTAGTGCGCCTAGCCATTCCATTGTTATTTATTTCGTTAATGGTTGCTTTTTGGTTTACCTCACTTGCTGAGCATTATCGTAAAGATTCGGTTGAAAAAGTGAAAAGCAGTTTTGCTAAAGAACGAGAGAACTTACGTGTCAATGCTGAGCGAGCCAAAACACGTGTGGTAAAGCAAGCTCAGCAAGATATTGCTAAAGAGGCAAAGACAACTCATGCTAAAGCAAACTTTAAAGTGGGAGCTGCTTTTGCAGGTGTTTTAGGCGTAGGCGCATTATTTGTTTTTGCACAGTTGCTAACGGCTGGTTTACTTACTATGAGCGCTGCAGGTGGTGCAATGGGGGGGTATTATTTGCGTGGAAAAAGAGCGGCTAAAAAGAAATTAGTTGAAAGTACCCCTGCTAACCTGAAGGTCATTGACTCAAAATCATCTACTTTTAAATTACCCTTTAGAAAAACGTAACGTAATATTATCTTCATACGTTATTACTTAGATGTTAGTATTTTTTTATCTTACAGAGGTATAAGTCACTTTTCATGTTATTGGCTTAAACACAAAATACAATACAATAAAATAAAAGATATCCCTTATGAAAGAAGCTCAAGCAAAAACGATTTACTTAGACGATTATAAACCTACCCCTTGGCAAGCAAAGACCCTTCATCTTACCTTTGAATTAGGTGAGGAGTTCACTGTTGTGACATCACGCATCCATTTTCAACGTGATGCAACCGATATTGATGAGTCTTTAGTGTTACACGGAGAAGAGCTAACCTTAGTCAGTATTGCTATTGATGACCAACTATTAACTGCTGATAATTATGAGCAAACTGACAAAAACTTATGCTTAACCAAGCTCCCTATTGATTTTAAGCTTAAAACAGTTGTGCATATTGAGCCACAAAACAATACATCACTTGATGGGCTTTATAAATCTAGTGGTAATTTCTGTTCTCAGTGTGAAGCGCAATGTTTTCGTAAAATCACCTATTACTTTGATCGTCCTGATGTAATGTCGATTTATACCACGCACATTATTGCTGATAAGCAGAAGTATCCTGTATTACTTTCTAACGGAAACCTGATCGAACAAGGTGATTTAGAGGAAGGAAAACACTATGCAATATGGAATGACCCCCATAAAAAACCTTCTTATTTATTTGCGCTTGTTGCCGGCACACTTGAATATGTAGAAGATCATTATCGTACGCTGTCAGGACGTGATGTCACCCTGCGTATTTATACCGAGGCGCATAATATTGATTATTGTGATCATGCAATGACCTCACTAAAACGGGCAATGGTATGGGATGAACAGAACTTTGGTCTTGAATATGATCTTGATATTTTTATGATTGTTGCTGTTGATGATTTCAATATGGGGGCGATGGAAAACAAAGGGCTTAATGTTTTCAACTCGCGCCTAGTCTTTGCCAGCCCTGAAATAGCAACGGATCGACAGTTTATCTCTATCGAAGCTGTTATTGGACATGAATATTTCCATAATTGGACAGGGAATCGCGTTACCTGTCGTGATTGGTTTCAACTTATCTTAAAAGAAGGTTTAACGGTTTATCGCGACAGTGAATTTACCGCTGACTTACATTCTAGACCTGTAAAACGGATCGAAGATGCACGAATGTTGCGTAACTATCAGTTTGCTGAAGATGCCAGTCCAATGGCACACCCGATTCGTCCTGCTTCTTATATGGAAATCAACAACTTTTATACCGTTACCATTTATGAAAAGGGCGCAGAAGTGGTACGCCTTTACCGTACCCTATTAGGGGTTGATGGCTTTAGAAAAGGGATTGATCTTTATTTTAAACGCCATGATGGTCAAGCGGTTACCACAGAAGATTTCCTCGCTGCAATGGCAGATGCCAATCATACTGATTTAAGTCAAATGCAACGTTGGTATGATCAAGCAGGAACCCCCGTGGTTAACGTATCAATGGATTTTGATGCCGCTAAGCAACAATGTACTTTACATTTTGAGCAATCTGCACCTGAAATAACAGGGCACACAAAAAGTAAGCCATTTTTAATCCCCATTAAAATGGGTTTACTGAACAAAGAGGGTACGGCGATTACGTTACAGCGTAAACATGAGCAGCAAGCAGAAGGAACAGATTATACATTCCAGCTTACCGAACAAAAGCAAAGTCTTACCTTTATTAATATTGATGAAGTAGAGGCACCACTACCGTCTTTATTGCGTAATTTTTCAGCTCCCGTAAAATTACATTATAATTATAGTGAAGACGATTATAGTTTCCTCATGTCGCATGACAATGACCCATTTAACCGTTGGCAAGCAGGACAAACGTTGGCAATGGAGACGCTCCTTGGCTTAGTTACAGCACTGGAAAAAGCAGAACCAATGGGATTAACACATGGTTTTATTCAAGCATTCCAAAACATTTTAAATGATACTAAATTGGATCACGCGTTAATTGCTGAGGCATTATCATTACCCTCATGTAGTAATGTTGTTGACCAATTAGGTGAAAATGCTGACCCCGATACCATTTATAGTGCTGTCACCTTTATGCGGGAAACATTAGCAAAAGCATTACGTTTAGATTTCGAACACCATTATGCACAATTAGACTATAAGGGCGCTTATGAAATAGATTCCACAAGCATGGGGCGGCGTGCATTGCGTAATGTTTGTCTTAGCTATTTGGCCGAGATTAAGAAAGATGAAGGCATTCATGAATTATGTTATCAGCACTTTTCACAAGCAACCAATATGACGGATACAATGGCAGGGTTAGCCATATTGTGTGGTATTGATTGTGAACAACGAAAAAAAGCACTGGCTGTGTTTGAAAGCAAGTGGTTTAAAAATACTCAAGTGATGGATAACTGGTTTTCAATTCAAGCGGCTCATAGTAAAGAAAAAGCACTCGATATTGTCGGTGGGTTAATGCAGCATAAGCTATTTTCATTGAATAACCCAAATAAAGTCCGTTCTGTGATTGGTTCTTTTAGTGGTAATTTCACACATTTCCATGCAAAAGATGGTTCAGGTTATGCCTTTATGGGAGACCAAGTGCTTGCTTTAGATGCAATGAACCCGCAAATTGCATCACGTATGGTACGCTCCTTAATGAAATGGCGACAGTATGAGCCTGTGAGAGCTGCACTAATGAAGAGGCAGTTGAAAAGAATTTCAATGCAGGAAAATTTATCGCTTGATGTGGGTGAGATAGTGAATAAGTCACTGGATGATTAGTTTGCTAAATCTTTTGTAGGGTCGATGAAGTCGACCCTACAAAAACTGCAAAAACAACTAATCTAGCATTAATGAAACAACACCATCAGCTAATTTTGGTTCAAACCATGTTGATTTTGGTGGCATAACATCATTGTTATCAGCAACGCTCATTAAGTCTTCCATGCGTGTGGCAAAGATGGAAAAACCCACTGCCATTTCACCACTATCAACCCGTTTTTCTAAGCCCTCAAGACCACGAATCCCACCCACAAAATCAATGCGATTATCACGCCGTGGGTCACTAATGCCTAATACGGGGTCGATAAGGTATTTTGCCAAGCGGCTAACATCTAAACGAGCAACAGGATCATCTTCTGTCATCAATACTGCATCTAATGTTAGCTTGTACCATTGTTTATCAATATACATACCAAATTCCCCTACTTGCTGTGGCTTTACAGGTGTATTTGAAGTTTCAACCGTAAAATGCTTATTTATTTTGGTAAAAAAAGCATTGCTAGAAAGACCATTGAGGTCTGTAATGACACGATTATAATCAAATATTTTCATTTGATGATGTGGGAAGATAACCGTTAGAAAATAATGCCAAGGCGCATTTTCAGCAGTATATTGATCATTTGTATTTTCAGCATTACGGCTGGCACAAATACGCGAAGCTGAGGCAGAACGATGATGACCATCAGCAATATACAGTGCATGCATTGTATCAAAACGAGTAGTGAGTTGAGCAATGATACTGTCATCGTCAATCACCCATAGCGTATGATGAATACCATCATCTGTGGTGACATCCATATCAGGTTTTGCTGTTGATACAGTTGCTAAAATTCCATCAACTATAGATTCATCAGGGTAGGCTAGTAATACTGGACCTGTTTGCGCATTAACAGCATCAATTTGGCGTACACGATCATCTTCTTTTACAGGTCGGGTAAATTCGTGCTTGCGAATTTTATTGGTATCATAAGCAGCAACGGAAGCACCTGCAACTAAGCCTGTTTGACTATGACCATCCATAATTAAGCGATAAGCATAATAACAAGGCTTATCTTCTTGAGTTAATAAGCCTTCTTTTATCATTACTTGCAGATTTTCTGCCGCTTTTGCATACACTTCATAACTGTAAGGATCAGTGCCTTCAGGGAGATCAATTTCAGGCTTAGAGATATGCAGGAAACTCCACGGCTTGCCTTCCGTACGTTCACGCGCTTCGGCGGTATTTAGCACATCATAAGGAGGAGCAAGTACATCGTCAGCGTGACCAGCACAAGGTCGCAGACCACGAAAAGGCGTAATTAAACTCATAGATAAATCCTTTATATTTTTTGCAATGAGAATTTCATGTTAAAGCAGCAATTGTTTTAACATGCTGTAATATATCTTTTCTAAGATATCAAGTTGTTCAATATCAACGCACTCATTAACTTGATGAATGGTAGCGTTAATGAGGCCTAGTTCCAGCACTTGTGCGCCTGTTGGTGCAATAAAACGACCATCTGATGTACCGCCAGAGGTCGATAATTCAGCATCTTGCCCTGTTTCTTGTTTAATCGCCTGTAATGCTGCGGAAACAAGATCCCCTTTAGCCGTTAAAAAGGGCATACCTGAGAGCGCCCATGTTATTTCATATTCCAATTCATGTTCTTTCAGTAAATTTTCTACACGTTGCTTGAGTTCTTCAGGTGTTACTTCTGTAGAAAAACGGAAATTAAATACGATATCAGTGTCACCAGGAATCACATTCGTTGCACCTGTGCCTGAGTTGATATTGGATACTTGGAAGGTAGTGGGTGGGAAAAAATCATTTCCTTTATCCCATTGCATATTCGTTAATTCAGCTAACATGGGTAGCGTTAAGTGAATTGGGTTATTGGCAAAGTGTGGGTAAGCAACATGCCCTTGTTTGCCGATAATTTTTAAGTTGCAACCTAGTGAGCCTCGGCGACCATTTTTGATTACATCACCTACATTATTGGTGCTTGATGGTTCGCCGACTAAACACCAGTCTATTTTCTCGTTGCGTGCTTCTAAGGTTTCAATTACTTTTACTGTGCCATCTTGGGCAGGGCCTTCTTCATCACTGGTAATCAAAAAGGCAATTGAACCGTTATGATCTGGATATTTCACCACAAAACGTTTTACGGCAATCGTCATTGCTGCAATGC
The DNA here is from genome assembly GCA_964396615.1 of uncultured Thiothrix sp. GTDB lineage: Bacteria > Pseudomonadota > Gammaproteobacteria > Thiotrichales > Thiotrichaceae > HyVt-477. Next base: position 9,419 of record CAYNGN010000025.1, read on the forward strand.
TGGCTTTCATATCTGCAGTACCACGTCCATAGAGTTGACCATTATGTATTGTGGGTTCAAAGGGAGGGAAGTCCCATTGTTCTATGGAGCCTGTTGGAACAACATCGGTATGGCCAGCGAAACAGAATAGGGGAGCTTTATTACCTTTGCGCAGCCAGAGGTTTTTTACCTCATTAAAGTGCATAGCTTCGTTATGGAAGCCTAATGGTTCTAGTTGCTCGCTAAGTAATTGCTGACAATCTTTATCTTCAGGGGTAACAGAAGCACGGGAAACGAGTTCTTTGGTGAGTTCAAGGGTTTTTGACATAAATTTTGGCTTGCATTTGTATGGTTTTTATAGAAAAATCATCGATATAGGAATAAATAGAAATGATTAGCTACCTATCATAACGATACGTTAAAATGGGAAGCATAGTGTTTTTCACTAAAACCAATCAGCGTGCCATTAGCCGTAAGCAGTACAGGGCGTTTTATTAGGGTAGGTTGCTGCTCCATTAGAAATAGTGCCAGTGTTTCATCTATATGTTCTTTGGTTTCGCTAGGGAGATTGCGCCATGTAGTGCTGCGTTTGTTTACCAATGTTTCCCAACCAAGCTCATCAGCCCAACTTCGTAATTGAAAAACATTAACCCCTTCTTTACGAAAATCGTGAAACTCATATTCAATATTATTATTTTTTAACCATTTACGGGTTTTTTTTATCGTATCGCAATTGCTGATGCCGTATATTATATTCATATTAAAATACTTAATTTAGTCTAGTTTTACAGAAGCTCGCTATTACTTGTAATTTTTGATAACGCAGTATATCGCTAGAATTCTATATGTATAGTTTTATATGTGATGCTATAATTCTCAAATTTCTAGGGGTAATGGCTAAAAATGGATATTAATAAGACCTCTACGAGGAAATATTCACTTGATATAAGCAACGGCATGAAAATAAAGGTTTAGGGCATTACATAGGGCTTGCCTTCGTAGGTATGATAGGCATTCTTATTCCCGTTATTCAACATACTGATTCAGGACGGTAAGTGAAAAGTCGATCTATAAAAGATGAACGTAAAGAAATAGCACTCTTTAGATCAAGGGCATTTGCAGCAGGTGTCTTTGTTTTTATTCTATTGCTCCTTATTGTAAGTCGAGCTTTTTATTTGCAAGTGATTCAGCACGAACACTATACAAAACTCTCTAAACAAAATTATCAAAAACATATTCCTATTCCTCCTGTTCGTGGAAGTATATATGATCGTAATGGCACATTGCTTGCTGGCAATCACACAGAGTATGCATTGGAAGTTGTACGTGATAAAACCGATGATCTTGATGCCAAACTAGACAAACTGGCAAAAATATTTTCTCTAAGTGAAAAAGACTTAAAAAGAATTAGGCTAAAGGTAAAAACAAATAACCGTTATCATCCGATTGAGATAAAGAAGAACTTGACAAAAAAAGAAATTGCTATTTTTTCTGCTAATCGTCCGCGTTATTTAGGATTTTATATTGCTGTACGAATGGAGCGTTTCTATCCATTAAACGCTATAGCAGGGCATGTGTTAGGTTATGTGGGACGTATTGATAAACGTGATTTAAAAAAGATAGATAAAAAGAAATATAAAGGCTCCACGCATATTGGTAAAGCAGGACTTGAAAAAACCTATGAGGATTTATTACATGGCGAAGTAGGGTATCGAATTGTTGAAGTTGATGTTCGTGGCAAACATAAAAAACTCCTTGATGAAAAACGTCCTGTTGCGGGTCAAGATTTATATTTAAGCCTTGATATTAAGTTACAAGTAAAAATAGAAAAAATCCTCAAAGACTCGGGTCATATAGGTGCTGTTGTGGCACTTAACCCCGTTAATGGCGAAGTATTGTCAATGGTTAGTGTCCCATCCTATGACCCCAACATGTTTGTCAATGGCATTTCTCATGCTAATTACAAAAAATTACGAGAAAATCCAGAACGTCCCTTGTACAGTCGTGCTTTTCAGGGCGCTTACCCTCCTGGGTCAACCATTAAACCAATGGTTGCATTGGCAGGGTTAAATACAGGTATGGTCACACCATCACAAAGTATACGCGCTCCAGGTTATTATAGAATTAAGGGTAAAGGTCGTCGTTATCGGTGTTGGAAAAAAACAGGGCATGGGTATGTCAATATGAATCATGCTATTTATCAATCTTGCGACATTTATTTTTATGATTTAGCGTATCGTATGAATATAGACCGATTTTCTTCTGAGTTGTCAAAATTTGGTTTTGGTAAAAAAACAGGTATTGATTTACCGCACGAAAAAGGAGCCTTATTACCAACAAGAGAGTGGAAGAAAAAACGTTATGGTACTAATTGGTATCCTGGTGATACGGTTAATGTTGGTATTGGACAAGGCTATTGGACAGCCACGCCATTACAGTTAGCTCATGCTGTCGGTATTGTTGCCATGCATGGTAAAAATCCTAAGCCTCATTTGCTACGTGCTGTTGTGCATGATAAACGTAATAGTAAACAGGAATATGTTCCTGTTTCACTTAATCCACCTGTGGTACTCAAGAAATCAAGTTATTGGAATGAAGCAATCAAGGGAATGGTTAATGTTGTACATGGTCCTAGAGGGACGGCACGACGCTCAGGAGCTGGGACAAGATATCGCTTTGCAGGTAAAACAGGAACCGCACAAGTTTTTGGGATCGCTCAAGGAGCAAAATACGATGCTTCAAAATTAAGTAAAAAATTACATGATCATGCTTTATTTGTTGCTTTTGCTCCTGTGCAAGACCCACAAATTGCGTTATCAGTCATTGCTGAAAATGCAGGTGGTGGTAGTAAGCATGCAGCACCCATTGCACGTAAGGTTTTAGATGCTTATTTTCACCCTGATGAGGGTGAAGATGAAGATGATACTGACAAAGGTGAAAAGAGTGAAAATGATGAGACATCTCAAAGTGAAGCATCCAAAAAAGAAAAAACTAATGCAAACTAAAGAACCAAAGCTCTCCATTAAACGCAAGAGTAATTAAACAATGAGTCATCGAAGTTTATTAGATTCTTTCATGCTGAAATGGCTATCGGGCATTGATTTTATCTTGTTTTTTGCCTTAGCCATACTCATTACGCTTGGTGTAATGACG
>CAYNGN010000026.1:0-12413 GCA_964396615.1 uncultured Thiothrix sp.
ACTGAGTAGCAAGCTACGCTGTAGGGTTGATTGAAAGCTTCCACCTGCCCATAAGGGCGTAGTCATACTAATACTAAGTAGCAGCGCAACAGAGCGGCTTATAGTCTGAGTCGTAAGGGATAGCATTATTGTGCTCCTTTATTTGTTGAGTCTTGCTGAGAGTCTGCTTGGCGACGGTACGAATATTTTTTAGTGCTAATAAGCAGTAAGAGACCCATAAACCATTCCAAGAAACCAAAACTACCAGCGCCACCACTGCTTGTGGTTGCTGTTGACGGGGTTGATGTCGTTGTTGTAGGAGTTGTAGGAGTTGTAGGAGTCGTGGGTGTGGTCGTGGTTGTACTCGCAACATCAGTAATGCCTAAAGGATCAATAACGCGTCCATTAACCGTACCATCAGCATCGTTAGCGCCACCATCTTGCAAGGTGACTTTCACACAGTTTTTGCCATCTTTTAAGCTGGCATCACTATTGTAATCGGTACTGCTGATTTCTGGGCAATTACCCACTACATCATTAAGCCAAGCTGCCCACGCAATGCTATTGTTCGTATCTTCAGTAAAATCATGCCAACCATTCGTACTATCATATTTTAGGAACTGACTATTAGCCGTCAATGCAGTCTCTAGAGGAAGGACAATAGAGGCGCTATTGCCAACAGTGCTGTCAGATGGCACGTCAATCCCTGCGATTTCGTAATCAAAGATATGCCCCAACGTTGTACTATGAGGTGATGAATTACTAACGGCCTGACCCTTGTTACCGTTAGCGGCTAATTCAGTTTCAGTAATTTTAATATCGCCCGTTCCTGCTGATACAGCGGTTGTACCTGCAATGATTTTCAAACCTGTCGTGACATTAGCAAGATAGCTTTGTGATTGACTACCATCGGTGGGTGCAATATTGGCTTGATTGTCATGTGCATCAAGGTAGTCAGGACGACCATCACCATCCGTATCATTCAAACCTTCTTCAGCATCACTTTTTCCATCGCCATCAGCGTCAGTATCTGTTGAAAAAACGGTACTGTTGAGGACGGTGAACATAACACCGAGTTTACTGGCTGGGCTATCAGGTGCTGTGCTATCAGTGACAGCAACTTCAATGTAGTAGTTGCCTGCTGCTAGTGAAGTGAGGTCAAGCACAGGGGCTGCATGGGTACTCGCCGCTAATGTGCTGCTGTCATTAACAAGCAGGCTACTGTTGCTGTTACTCCAGTCGTACGTGTAGCTACCACTATCTGGGTCGGTAATTGCTACCGATAAGGTGACGGTTCCTTTCGTTTTGTCAAAGACGATCCCTTGTACTTGATTGGATGCAGTCCCTTGTGTGCCTTGCATGGTAGACAGTTGTGGTGCAAACACCGCTTGGCTAATAGTAATCGTTTGACTGGTTTTGCTACCTGCACCAACGAATTGTACCTGTGGATCAATTGAACTATTGGTTTGAGCAAAAACAGCATCACTGGTCGTAAGGTTAAGAATGATCGTACTATCATTGCTTGGACTATTACCCAGTGTAAGGGTGACAAGATCACTACTTGTTTCACCGACTTGGAACGTGAAGTGACCATTTGCTAGATTGTGTTCAGCAGGGTTTGCAGCCGTGCCTGAAACAGTGAACGGTATGTTGAGGGCTGTTGATGCTGCGGATAAGCCATTGAGTATCAATGATGTTTGTACTGTGCCTGATCCTGGGTCACCCGCAAGGACTAAATCACCCGCAAAACTAACGTGTGGCAAATAGTAAGCTCTTGCTCGTTTTTACCCCAGTTGCCCTCACTATCAGCGACTAACCACCAGAGTTGATGTACGCCACTGCTAAAACCAGAAGCGGGGACAGCGTTGCAAACAACAGGATAGTTATAGGGAAGCGCCGTTGCACATTGCCCTGTTTTAAAGTAGGCAACAGGTGTGAGTGATTCTGTCGCAGAAACGCCGAGTTCACTGTTCGTGTAGACAGACACTTCGCTTTTCGATAATAACGCTAAGGGTGAAGTCGTCACTGTTATGCGGGGTGAGTCAGTGCTGATATTGTCATTCGTGTTTGGATCGCGTCCAAGTAATACCTCTGCAATATCAGGCATACCATCGCTATCAGTATCGGTTGATGCGTCAACATTATTCTCTACTAAGGCTTCTAAGGCATTAGGAATTCCATCATTATCCGTATCATCTGAGCCAAAGACTTGCTCAAGACCGTCGTTAATACCATTATTATTGGCATCAGTCGTATTACTGAGTGCAGTGAGATCAAGCAGATAAACCGTCACCGTTGCCGTGCTATCAGCGGTGCTATCTGCATCTTCATCATCAAGGCTAACGATAAGGCTGTAGTTTGCGGCTACGGTCACATCGAACTGAGAAGCATCATTGACGGTAATGGCTCCTGTGCTGCTATCTATGGTAAATGCACTATTCGTGTTACCACTAGTAAGACTATAAATTAACCCGTCTGTATCCGTCGTTGCCGTTACCGTTGTGACAGCAGTACCGTTAACACTGTTCGCAGCAAGTAATACGGTTGAATCACTGATGGTTGGGTTGATATCAGTAATATCAAAGGTTGTGATTTGGTCATCTGTGCCACTATTACCATCGTTGGCTTGTATTTGAATCGAAGCAGCGTTGCTTCCTGAGGTATTAGCCGTTGGTGTGAATGTCATGCTGTCCAAAGCGGTATTAATATCAGCCAATGTGCCACTAAAGACCATTAAACTATCAGCTGTTCCATCGCCTGTGGTAAAGGTTAGATTACTCGTGGTGATTGAGACGGTGCCATTAGTCACGGTAATCGTTATGGTCTGATCATCATCATTAGCATCAGTGATATTGATGGTATCAGCGATCGCGATATTGCTACTGTTCTCATCGATGCCTGATACGCTGGGTAACGTTATTGCGGGTGCTACAGGAGTGCTATAGTCTTGTTTGGCGAAATTAGAGCGGCTGTAACTAGTGCCACTGACCGTAAGATCATAAGTGTACTGGCAAAGCTCTCCAATCCCTGAGTTTAGATTGCCATCAGTTGCTTGTTTATCAGTGTAACCTGTAAAAAAAGTTATTGTGTAAGTGCCATCTGTATCGGGTTCATTTTGCATATCCCCAGCCACACAGCCCGTACTTTCATCATGAGCACATGATGAAAGTGTGGTTCCTTCTCCTCCTGATTTAAAGTATGTAACGCTTGAAAGAGGGATTAGACCTCCTGTTCGTCGTGTATTATCATTATGGATCAGATTGAAAGTTGCTGGAACAATGCTGGCAGTGTCGAGGTTAAGGTATTTTGAAGTAACAACTGTTTTTGTAGCATCTGAAGAGCTTATTGCACAGTTGTCTGCACTAGTTGCTGCAAACACTGAAAAAGGTGCCATAGCACCTAAGCCTAAACACCACGCAAAGTATTGTCCAAAACGTTTATGGTTTATCGGTTGTTTATGGTTAACGAGTATTGAGTTGAATGTATTTTTGCTTGTATTGACGCGTAAATTGTCATTGTTTCCACAAAGGGTGGACACAGTTGTAGCAAGAAGAGAGCGATTTTTTTTATTAAGCCCGTGCATAAAAAATCCTATTGGGTATATCTAACTATTTATGGGAGGAGGTTGGGGTGAATGCCTCTGTGGTTTAATTTTATGGTGCTAAATAATGGATGATAGCCCCCCAGTCTTTTTTATTTCCGTAAGGTTCTCGCTTTAACGAGTAATAATTAACTGGCTATCAATAGCATTATAGCGTTCCGCACATGTATCAACCCCTGCGGAATAATAATCAGGTGAACAATGACTGAACACTCGATTAATATCATAATAAATGATATTTACTATAAATAAAAACTATTATTCTTTTATTTGCAAATTTTTTGTTGTTATTTTTTTAGGAGATTTTTAATTGGATGTTGAGTTGTTAAGTAATTGATGAGTATGGAATGTTAAATTTATTGCCTTAACCCTGACACCAATGCAACATAATCTTTATGATCAGGCTTAATCAGTCCATGCCGAATAAAAAAGTCAATTAATACCAAATTGCAGTTTGACTTAAAATCATCCGTGGTTTCTACAATATGCATTACCTCTTCAATAGGCATTAAGTAAAATTCTTCGACCTCATCATCATTGCAACGCGGTGTAAAGGATTCAGGTAGGGCAATATCATAGCAATAAATAATCTCTTGTTTGCCACCTTGTTTGTATTCACGCTTATAAGTAATAAGGCCAATGGAATGTGCTTGATCAGCAATCTCTGCTTCCATATAGGCTTCTTCATGACACTCTTTGCGTAAGTTATCCGCTAAAGAAATACCATAAGGCAAACCACCTGCAACAATATGATCAAGCTTCCCTGCGGCATAACCTTTGGTTTTTGAGCGTCGGGCAATCCACATCCATAGCTTGCCGTTTTTTTCTACATAGCCATTCAAGTGTTGTCCGAATGAAATAAGCCCTAATAAACTTGCTGTACCGCGATCAACCGTGGCTAGTGCTGCGGAGCTTGGGGTTTCAATCACGGGATAAGGCTCGTTCATATAGATGCTGGATATTCCATCCGCACAAGCGCGTTGCACAAATTGATCGAATGCTTGCGTACGGGAAGCAAAATCGGTGTATTGATCGTGAATAGTAATAACGTTATCACGTTGTTCAAATAATGAGTCAGCGACAATATAGTCAATAAAATCATCACGAATAGAACCGACCTGCTTATGGTCAATCATAAATGGGGTATGTCGTTTAGCATCAAAATTATTGAGTTGTTTGCTGTGTTCTAGGTAGTTCATTACGTGTGGTTTCCTTTCTTCAAAAACAAGTGCTTCCTAACGGGATGGAGCGCTATTCTAGCGTTAATTGAACGATTGAAGCGTGTAAATATTACTCATAATCATGGGTAAATTCCCAAATAGCAATCACAGCCAATTCATTGTGAAGCAAGAACCCCCTTTTGTTTACGAAGGGGAGTCTGTTAAATGCGTACTAAAATACGATCCAAATTATGTCGTGATTTGGGAAGTTTTGCATTAAAGTCATCCTCGGGATGATGATACCCAATTGCTAAAGCCACGTCACACTGATAGCCCTCAAGCTCCTCGTTGAACTCTTCGTTGACTAAATCAATGTCAATACCTTCTAAGGGAGTCGAATCTATTCTAAGGCGAGCGAGAGTATGCAGGGTATTACCAAAAGCAAGATAGACTTGTGCTTTTGTCCAACAACGGGTGTTTCCCGTTTCATCGGTATTAAATTCAGCAAAAGTAAAGACACCAAAGGCGCTCTCACGCTCCTCTACTTTGATTCGCTTATCCTCAATCCCTTTGTCGACGACCTGAGCATAATGGTCGCGCGTGTAGCGTGGGTTATACGCAAAGAGAATAATATGTGAACTATCAAATACATGTGGTTGGTTGTATTGGTGTTGATGAGCAAATGTTTTGTTCATGCGCTCTTTTGATTCATTGCTCTCAATAACAACAAACTTCCATGGTTGTGAGTTAATGGATGATGCAGACAAGCGCATTGCCTCAAAGAGAATATTAAGATCTTCTTGAGAAACTTTCCGTGTTGCATCATATTTTTTAGTGGAATGCCTCCACAAGAGATCTTCGATAATGGGATGAACCATAGTTAAGCCTTACCGTTAATGCGTTATCGTTGATGACATTGAGCGCTGAAATTGAGCAATGACATCTTGCTTTATTTTCGTTGATGATGTCTGTGAATTATAAGTCACTTGAATGATTTTTTTACCCTTCGCTTTCAAATAGGTTTCCACATCAATATTATGCGATTTATGTCCCCAGTCTTCGCCGATTACAAAAATATCGGGTTTTAAGTCTTTGCAAGCTGATACGTATTCAAGTTTATGGTAGGGGCGTACAATATCAACACACGATAAGGCTTTTAGCATCTCTATTCGTTGTTCAAGCGGGATAACAGGCACATTCGGTTTGTAGGAATTCACCACACTATCAGAGGCAACGCCAACAGCAACATCGCCTAATGTTTTGCAGTATTCTAATAATGCAAGATGACCTACATGCAATAAATCAAAGGTACCAACTGTATAGATAATCATATGTTATTTAACTCCCATGAAAATAATTTACGCTTTACCACCCCTACTATTTCTATAAAAGCTTCCAACTATAGAGACCCGTTATTCCAAGCGTGTAAGTAGCAAGAAGATAAACATGAACGGGGTTCCCAGAAAGTTTTGGGGTTTTTATTGGTGAAACATTTAAGGCAGAAAGTCCTAAACTACTGATATATAAAATAACTGAAAATACTCCGACGCTAAAAATACTTTCAAATATAAAGATAAAAACAAGTATTAGATTGTTGTTATCAAGTGCCATTCCTGTGTATTTTGTGCTGTTAGAAAGACCATATGTATTAAAATAACTCAATCGAAGTGCGCTAGCACTAATAATGACAAAGACTCCAGGGAGGAATATAGGATCAAAACGACCATAGCTCAAAAGAAGAATGGCGGGAGAAACACCATAGTTAACAATATCGATTAACGAATCAAGTTGTCCACCAAAGAAGCCTTGCTTACTGGTTCGCCCTTTCATTCGTCGAGCAATCAGCCCATCCGCCCAGTCAAATGCAACCGCCCAAACCATTCCTATCATTGCAGCGTAGTAATTCCCTATAATACTGAAATAAATAGCTAATATTGTACAAGCTAATCCTGCAAGTGAGCATAAATTGGGAAGATCTTTTAAAAAGGAAAGAATAGTTGGCTGTGATTCTTGAGATATTTCATTGTCTGTAGTCATCTGAGATCCTAAAAAGAGATAATGGTCATTTTTCCGATATTACTATGATGATTGAGTTTCCAGCATAATGTCTTGCTCACGTGAAAATAGCGCAAGCCTACGATTGTGCTAAAATTAAACGTCGTGAGTGTAGCACAATCGTAGGCTTGCATTTTTTGGGTTATGTTGTTGATAATTGTGTTTACAGATTAAAAGCAAGTCGTGCGCGTTATTTTTTAATCAGAAGCATGTTTGAGCGCAGCGAGTTCCTGCTGATTTAAAAATAATCCATAGGGCTTGCTGGGTTTGTAAGCGTGAACATAATTATTTGGTTTCTAATTAATCATATTAATCATATCTATTTTATTTATTTTATTTATTTATTTTATTTTTGAAGGTGTTAATTGCGCCTGTTGCGGTGAAGACCACACAATATTAATCAATTACTGCTGTGCAATGCGTTAAATAATGAGTGAGGAAACCCGCTCATAGTGATGATACGCTTGACTTAGTACAGATATTTTAGATGGATAGATAATCTTCATATCAACTCTTAGACTATACCCAATGCATGAAAACGAGATAATAATGCGCCAAAAACGACGAGAATCTATGCAACTATTTACGAATTACTCTCTATTTTTTCTCCTATTGATCGTGTTTTTTGCCAGTACTGCTTCAGCAAAAGATTCTGATTGGGCATTTGTTATTCCTGAGAACCTTCAAAAGCCCAGTCGAGATTATTATGCTGAGCGTATGCAGGTATTATTTAACTATTTTGTGAATGAATCACTGAGAACTTCTGGAAAAGAAGATTTTGAAAAAGTAACAAAGCGAGTGAAAAATCGCATTTTTTGGAAGACAGATAAACAGAAAAAAAACGTCTTTCTTGATGCGTTTCATCGTTCTTATCCGCAGGTTAAACACTATAAGCTTCCTACAGAAATACCACAGATTGTCTTGCTTCTGCCTTATCTTGAATCGTTATGGCGTTCAACAGCAGGCAAGCCTTCTAAAGATTATGGTTATTGGCAACTGCTTAGTTCGATAGTAAAAGAAATCAGAACATTACCAACAACGCCCGCCTATTTACGAAAAATGAGCGTTAATAAAATACGCACACATCATCAATACAGTACAACGGTTGCCTTACTTCATTTGCGACGTTATTACTTTTATTTCAATAAAATAGCAGGTTTTAGTAAAACGGATTCATGGATGTTTAGTATGCTTGCCTATAATTGGGGGTCGGGCAATGTAAGGCGTTTGCTTGTTAAAATGAAAAAAAAGAAAATAAAGCTGAATTTTTCAAATTTTTATCATTATTTATACCAAAAACATAAAAAAAATAAAAAAGATCGCTCACTAAGATCCGCAGTAGAATATCTACCTCATCTTTGGAATATTGCACAGGTTATTCAAGAGTAGGGAGTGCCATCACAACGGGAATGAATAAAAAGCTCAGCATGATGCTATAAATAGCCGTCTTAGAGAGGGGAAATCAGGAATCATTACACCAATTGCTAAGGTAATCAGTGATAAGCGTCGGTTGAAATATAAAGAGGGGAGCGATGGCTAAAATATGAGTGGGAGTGAAGGGCATAGGTCTGAAAGTAGATTGAAAGAAAATTAACCTAAAGTTTAACCGTAAATTACTTATATCAATAACCTCACCATGAGATAGTAACATCATCGAAACGGAAGTAAGGAACAAGCGAACTTCTTCCTTCCTAAACATTTGGGGAATGAACGGAAGGACGATGGTTGACATAAATAATAAAAATAAAGCAAAAGGTCAAAGAAGTACAACAGGGGCAGGAAAAGAGATCTGGATTATAGGGCTTATAATTCAGGTCTTTTTTGTATATATCGACTTGCCATTTTGTCCCTCTTTGTTGCTTTGTTTAGCTCTTACCTGATTTAGTTTTCAAATTAAATAAGTCAAAATATAACCATCATTCCAATCGCCATAATGATCCAAAATACTAATCCCAACCCAATCCATAAATAGTTATATAGAGTAAATTTTCTATTGGAGTTTCCATCTCGATCATTTTGACTAAGATTAATAGCTTTTTGTACCTTCAGAAGAATGAGTAGTGCAAAAGGTAATATGACTATCGACAAAATATCCGTTAGCGGCGATCCTATTTCTCTATACGTTTCCTACTCATTGGCATGTGCATGTGCCTGAGATTTAAAACAGATTTAATAAAATAATCATTGTGTTTGCTAAAATATTGTATAGTCCGCTACGATTTTAGTGTTTAACATCCTTTCAGGATTATTCTCATCATGGACACCTCACAACTCTTAATTAATTTCCTCTTATTTGTTCTTTTGCCCGTCTGGGGAATTGCAGGTTTTGCTGACTGGTTATGTCATCGTGTTACGCATATTGAAACCACATCGGGCTTAAAAGAATCCTTATTGCATTCTCTGATGGGCATACAAATTGGTATTCCGATTTTATTGTGCTTGTTGTTTAAGGTGAATGTATTGATCTTGCTCATTTGCTTATTCACATGGTTATTACACGAAGTTGTTGCCCATTGGGATGTGCATTATGCTGCACCTAAACGAGAAATTACAATTTGGGAAATGCATGCACATAATTATTTATCAACCTTGCCAATGTATATGTTAGCCAGTATTTTAATCATTAATTGGTCTGTTTTTTTACAACTTATTAGTCTTGATTGGCAAGGGAATTTTCAGTTTGTTAGTTTACAACAGCCGCATGGTGGCAAAGGTTATTTACCATTCTATTTAGGTTTTATGGCGCTGATTTGTGTGTTTCCTTATATTGAAGAAAATCTACGTTGTTTGCGTTATGCATTAAGTAATAAGGGAACAAAAACATGAGTGTTTATATTAATAGCACAGGGCATTATCTTCCTGGAGAGCCGATTAATAATGAACAGATGGAAGATATATTAGGCTTGATTCATGGAAAGCCAAGTCGTCTTAAACGGCGTATTTTGCAGTCAAATGGGATTAAAACGCGCCATTATGCCATTGATCGTGAACATAATACGCTGATTAATAACAGTGAAATGGCTGCAAAAGCAGGTAAGGATTGTCTGAATCATAGTGCTATTGCACAACAAAAAGTGACCCTGCTCAGTTGTGCCACGAGCCAAGGGGATCAAGTATTGCCAGGTTTTGGCAGCATGGTGCAGGCTGAAATGGGGTTAGCAGATGTTGAGTTACACACCAGTCATGGCATTTGTTCCAGCAGTATGATGGCATTGAAAACAGCGTATACCAGTTTATTAGCCCAGCAACATAATCATGCATTAGTCATTGCCAGTGAATTAACCTCGCGCTTATTTAAAGCCAGTCGCTATGAACAAGCAGGGGAAGCAGCAAGTGATTTTAATGCTGAATTCCTGCGTTGGATGTTATCGGATGGTGCGGGAGCGCTCTTGTTAGCAACACAGCCGCATGAAACTTGCTTCCGTATTGATTGGATGAAAAGCTTTTCGCACGCGGATGCATATCCTGTTTGCATGCAAATCGGAACATCGAAAAATGCAACAGATGGCAAAGCGTGGCAAGATTACCCCACCTATGCTGCGGCAGAAGCGGATGGTGCGTTACTGATTCGTCAAGATGTACGGCTATTGGAAAATGTGGTTAAACTGGGTGTTGATGGCTTTTTACGCTTGATTGAACAACAGCAGATTGATATTGCAGCGATTGATCATGTGTTATGCCATTTTTCATCGGAATATTTTAAAAGCCGTATTTTTGCCATGCTTGATAAGGCGGGTGCAGGGATTGCAGAACATAAGTGGTATACCAATTTATACACCCGTGGCAATACAGGTTGTGCGGCGATTTTTATTATGTTGGATGAGTTTCGGCGTACACAAAACTACCAAGTCGGTGCTACCCTTATTGTGATGGTGCCTGAAAGTGGACGGTTTAATAATGCTTATATGCAGTTGACTGTTGTGAAAGCGTAAAGAGGAATAATGATGGAACTCACAGAGCAAGGACAGCAATGTTTACAAGCACTGTTGCGTATTTGGTTTGAGTTTGAGCGTGATTTGGGCAAAGTGCCTGTAGTACAGCGTTTACAGCAGAGACGATTAAGCAAAGAAGACTATCGCCAGTTATTACTGCATATGCGTCAACAAGTGATTGAAGGTTCACGCTGGATTAGCCGTTGTGCATCAAGCATTGATCGTGAGTTTTCCGATGTAGGTTCAATGGTCATTCAACATGCGAAGGAGGAGCATCTTGATTATCAATTACTGGAACAAGATTATGTTGCGGCGGGGGGCAAGCTGAGTGATATTCAACAGGGTTCGCGCAATATTGGCTCAGAAGCGCTGCATGGGTTTTTAATGTATCGTGCCAGCCAGCCTAATCCGACGGATTTAATCGGTGCTATGTGGATTATTGAAGGGCTGGGGAACAAAATGGCTGCGGAATGGGCGCAATGTATTGCTGATAGTCTGGGTATGGATGGGCAAATTAATCATTTTATGCGTTATCATGCCGATAATGATGCCACACACTTGGATACGCTATACCGTTTGATTGATCGTGTTTGCCAAACGCCCGAACAGCAAACGGCAATTGAGCGCACCGCGCGCGTCGTGGCGCGTTTGTATCGTTTACAATTGGAGGAAGTGGATAATGGCTAAAACACGTAGCCCTTTTTTAAAGGCGGTTAGGGTTGATAATTCTCTACCGATTGACCAAGAAGCGGTTGATTTATGGCTAAAAGATGGTGATAACCCACTACGTTGGATAATACAGCCGTTATTGCAGCTTTTCTTTGCCCTGTTATTGCATATTATCTGGTGGTTGAAGCGTCTACCGTTCCCGCAATTTAGCGCTCACGGTTTATTACAAAAGTTGATTTGCTGGTTTTGTCATTATTGGGTGAGTCCCGAAGCTAATTTGCTCATCTTGCGTCACTTTGCAACGGAATCCAATATTCTGAATTTTCTTGCCGACAATAGCCCAACTGAAACAACAGCACCTAACCCCGTGTCTTTATATCCATTAAAAATAGAGGATATGTTGCGCGATAGTTTTGTTGAACATGATCAAGAATTATTTCGCATAATGACCGAATTAGGGCATTGGCAAGCAGATACAACAACGAAAAAGCCACTTTCGTGGCAACATTGGCAACCCATTAATACGGATGATTTCACCCTGATTAAACGACGTACTCAAGTGATTGATTTTTCCAGCGCTCATGCCTTATTTATGTGTTTATTTTGTTTATTACTAACACGACAGGAATACAGCGATGCGATTAATGGCTTTAATTTAGACCAATCCATCGCGATTCGTATTGGACAGATCATTGATGACAAACAATTGCCTGAAATGGCGTATAACCAATACCCGTTATATAACGTTGGGCCATGGAATTTAAGCCAACGGTTTTTAATGCATGGTTTTTTTACTGAGCATTTGTATGCGCGATTGGAAGCATTGCGGCAGAAAGAAAAGACACACTAATATCTTGCTAGAGAACAACAAGCCCAGCAATTCCCGTTATCAACAAGCTAACATTGCCATCAAAAACAGCGAACAGCCTATTATGCATTCCCTTTGCTAGTAAGAAAAAGGAGTGATATCCTTAAAAACAATGGGTTATATGTTTAAGGATACTGACCCCTTTTTCT
>CAYNGN010000027.1:0-226 GCA_964396615.1 uncultured Thiothrix sp.
AAAAATACATCCAGTAGGTTTCCGTTTAGGTATTTCAGCTGATTGGCGTTCTAAATGGTACGCAGAAGGTAAAGAATACGCTAAGTTTTTACAAGAAGATATTGAAATACGTGAATACCTAATGGCTAAGCTTAAGCATGCATCTATTGGTGATGTTCATATTGAGCGCCCCGCTAAATCAGCTCATATAACAATACATACGGCAAGACCTGGTATTGTTATTGGT
>CAYNGN010000027.1:238-1886 GCA_964396615.1 uncultured Thiothrix sp.
GAAGATATTGAGATGCTTCGTACTGAGATTTCTAGAAGGCTGAATCTGCATAAGAATAATGTAAAAGTCAATATCGAAGAAATCAGAAAGCCTGAGCTCGCTGCTAAGTTGGTTGCAGAAAGTATTGCACAGCAGCTTGAGCGACGCATTATGTTTAGGCGTGCAATGAAACGCGCGGTAGGTAATGGTATGCGTTTTGGTGCTTTGGGTATCAAAATAAAGGTTGCGGGTCGTCTGAATGGTGCTGAAATAGCACGCTCAGAAGAATACAGGGAAGGGCGAGTACCTCTTCACACTTTGCGTGCTGATATTGATTATGCAACTGCTACAGCAGCAACATTGTACGGCAATATCGGTATTAAGGTATGGATCTATAAAGGCGAGGTATTTGATCTTGAAGATAAGAAAAGACGCCAGAAAGCATCCGGTAATAAAAGGAATAACAAGAGGTAGTATCGAAGATGTTGCAGCCAAAGAAAACAAAATTTCGCAAAACGCATAAAGGAAGAAACCGTGGTATAGCTACTGTTGCTAACAAAGTTAGTTTCGGTGAGTATGGCCTGAAATCTATAGATCGTGGTCGCTTGACCGCACGTCAAATAGAAGCCGCACGTCGTGCAATGACACGTCATATTAAGCGTGGTGGAAAAATTTGGATTCGTGTTTTTCCTGATAAACCTATTACTACCAAACCATTAGAAGTTCGTATGGGTAAAGGTAAAGGTAACGTCGAATATTGGGTTGCACAAATTCAACCTGGTCGAATGTTGTTTGAAATGGAAGGTGTTGATGAGGAGCTTGCACGTGAGGCATTTGAACTGGCTTCGGCTAAGCTTCCTATTAAAACAACCTTTATTACGCGTACGGTGATGTAATGAAAACCAGTGAACTTCGCAGCAAAAGCCCAGAAGAACTTAATACTGAGCTTATAGAAAACTTAAAAGAACAGTTTGCTTTGCGTATGCAGCAAGCTGCTGGACAGTTAGAGCGTCCATCCGATATGAAAAGAGTGCGTCGTACGATTGCACGTATTAAAACGCTAATGGCTGAAGCAGGGAAATCAGGTAGTTAATTATGAATGATCAGGCAAAAAGCGAAGCTAAAGTTGTACGAAGCATGATGGGGCGTGTAATCAGCGACAAAATGGATAAAACACTGGTTGTACTCATTGAGCGTAAAGTGAAGCATCCTCTGTATGGTAAGTATATTCGTCGTTCTACAAAATATCATGTACATGACGAAAACAACCAAGGGAAAATAGGCGATACGGTTTCGTTCAAAGAATGCAGGCCGCTATCAAAAAAGAAGCATTGGGCATTGCTTAATGTTGTTGGGGCAGTTTCTTAGTCTACACCAGAAATCGATAGGATACGATCATGATTCAAATGCAATCAGTGTTGAAAATAGCTGATAATAGTGGCGCTAAAAAAGTAATGTGTATCAAGGTTTTGGGTGGTTCTCATAGACGCTATGCTCAAATTGGTGACATTATAAAAGTAAGCATAAAAGAAAGCTTGCCTCGGGGTAAGATTAAAAAAGGTGATGTGCATTTTGCCGTTGTAGTGAGAACAGCAAAAGGTGTTCGCCGTTCTGATGGCTCTATCATTCGTTTTGATGATAATGCTGCGGTATTACTCAACTCAAAGAA
>CAYNGN010000027.1:1908-12404 GCA_964396615.1 uncultured Thiothrix sp.
CGTATTTTTGGACCTGTGACGCGTGAATTACGTGGTGGCAAGTTCATGAAGATTATTTCACTCGCTCCTGAAGTTATTTAAGTCTAGGTTTTAAACATGAAGAAAATTCGTAAAGGCGATCAGGTTGAAGTGATTTGTGGCAAAGATAAAGGTCGTCAAGGCTCTGTCACTGAAGTGAAGGATAACGGTAAGCTCCTTATTCAAGATATTAATGTTGCTAAAAAACACGTCAAGCCAAATCCTAATGCAGGTGTAGAAGGCGGTATCGTACCAACAGAGATGCCTATTGATGCATCAAATGTAATGGTCGTAAATCCAGCAACAGAAAAAGGTGACCGCATCGGTTTTAAAGTAGACGATACAGGTAAAAAAGTCCGTTACTTTAAGTCTAATAATGAAATTGTTGGTTAGGATAAAGCGCATGGCTAGGTTACAAACATATTATAACGATACTGTTGTTAACGAATTGAAACAAAAATTTTCTTACAGCAGTGTAATGGAAGTCCCTAAGCTTACTAAAATTACCCTTAATATGGGTGTTGGTGAGGCGGTAGGTGATAAGAAAGTAATTGAGAAAGCAGTATCTGATCTGACACAAATTGCGGGGCAAAAGCCTGTTGTGACAATGAGTCGTAAGTCAATTGCTGGTTTTAAAATTCGTGATGGTTGGCCGATTGGTTGTATGGTTACTCTAAGAAAACAGCAAATGTATGAGTTTCTTGATCGCTTGGTTAATATCTCTATTCCACGTATCAGAGATTTTCGTGGTTTGAACCCACGTTCATTCGATGGTGGTGGTAATTATAATATGGGTGTGCAGGAACAAATTATTTTTCCTGAAATTGACTACGATAAGATTGATGTATTACGTGGCTTAGATATTGCTATCACCACAACGGCTAAAACTGATGCGGAAGCAAGGGCATTGTTAGATGCGTTTAAATTCCCGTTTAAAGCGAAATAAAGGATCGAGAAAATGGCAAAAAAATCAATGATCGCACGGGAAAGAAAGCGCGAAAAAATGGTTGCTAAGTATGTAATTAAGCGTACTGCACTTAAAGAAATTATTCGCAGCCCAAGAAGTAGTTTTGAAGAAGTGATGGCAGCAACGGACAGCTTACAAAAGCTTCCTAGAAATAGTAGTCCAGTAAGACTAAGACAACGCTGTCATATTACAGGTCGTCCACATGGTGTATACCGTAAGTTTGGCCTATCGAGAAATAAACTCCGCGAACATGCTATGCAAGGTGATGTTCCTGGATTAACGAAAGCAAGTTGGTAGGTATAATCCATGAGTATGAGTGATCCCATTGCTGACATGTTGACACGTATTCGTAATGGTCAAATGTCGGATAAAAAGACAGTAACATTTCCTTCATCAACACATAAAACAGCTATTTTAGATGTACTTGTTGCAGAAGGTTATGTTGACAGTTATGTTGTTGATGCAAAAGATAATAAGCCTGAAGCAACGGTTAAGCTTCGCTACTATCAGGGTAAGCCTGTTATTAGTTTGATTAAGCGTATTAGTCGTCCTGGTTTAAGGATTTTTCGTGGCAAAGATGACTTGCCATCAGTATTAAATGGTTTAGGGGTGGCAATTATTTCCACATCTAAAGGTATTATGACTGACCGTACTGCTCGTGAAGCAGGTCAAGGCGGCGAAGTTCTTTGTGTAGTTGAGTAGCGGTAACTGACATGTCAAAAATTGCTAGAAATCCAGTCCAGATTCCATCGGGCGTAGAATGTAAAGTTGATGGTCAGTCATTGGCACTTAAAGGTGCTAAAGGTTCATTTGACTATACTATTAATCCTCTTGTGAAAGTGACCTTTGATGATAATCAACTTGCTTTTGAACCACAAAATAATGCTAAGAATGGTTGGGCGATGGCGGGTACTATGCGTGCTATCACAGCCAATATGGTAACAGGTGTTAGTGACGGTTTTGAAAAAAAACTAGAGCTTGTTGGTGTAGGGTATCGCGCTAAGGTACAAGGTAATCAACTTAATTTGACGCTAGGCTTTTCCCATCCTATTAACCATGATATTCCTGATGGTATTACGATAGAAACACCTAAGCCAACCGAAGTTATTGTTCGTGGCAGTGATAAGCAAAGAGTTGGTCAAGTGTGTGCAGAAATACGCGCATATCGTCCACCTGAACCTTATAAAGGCAAGGGTGTTAAGTATGCAGGTGAGCGCATTATCCGTAAAGAAGCTAAGAAGAAGTAGGTTTTTATAAGATGAATAAAAAAGATGCAAGAATACGTAGAGGCAAAAAGCTACGTTTTAAAATGAAAAAGCAGGGATCAACGCGTCTTTGTATCCATAGAACTGCTCAACATATTTATGCTCAAGTTATTGCGCCTAGTACAGCTGAGATTATTGCTTCTGCTTCTACATTGGATAAAACTATTAGCACTGATTTAAAATCTACCAGTAACAAAGAAGCAGCTGCTGCTGTTGGAAAAGCCGTTGCAGAGCGTGCAAAAGAAAAAGGTGTTGATGTGGTTGCATTCGATCGTTCTGGTTTTAAATATCACGGTCGTGTACAAGCATTGGCAGATGCAGCACGTGAAGCTGGTTTACAATTCTAAAGGTATAGCATGGCAAAGGCAGATAATACAGGTAAGGGTTCAGACGGCCTGATCGAAAAAATGGTACACGTTAACCGTGTTGCTAAAGTTGTTAAAGGTGGTCGTATTTTTGGCTTTACCGCACTGACTGTTGTTGGTGATGGAAAAGGTAAAGTTGGATTTGGCTATGGTAAAGCACGTGAAGTTCCCGTTGCAATTCAAAAAGCAATGGAAAAAGCACGTAAAAATATGGTTCAAGTGGCATTAGTTGATGGCACATTGCAATATGATATTGTTTCTAAGCAAGGTGCAACGAACGTTTTTATGAAGCCTGCATCTGATGGTACAGGTATCATCGCCGGTAGTTCAATGCGTGCGGTCTTTGAAGTCGTTGGTATAAAAAATGTACTTTCAAAGTGTAACGGCTCTAGAAATCCTATCAACGTTGTAAAAGCAACGATTGCAGGACTTGCTAACATGAAGTCTCCTGAAATGATGGCGGCTAAACGCGGTAAGTCAGTAGAAGAAATTCGAGGTTAAGATCATGGCAGGTGAGAATAAAATAAAGCTCACACTTGTACGCAGTTTAAATGGTCGTTTAAAACGCCATAAAGCATGTGCAAGAGGTTTAGGTATTCGTAAAATGCATAATACAGTAGAAGTTATTGATACGCCTGAAAATAGAGGCATGATCAATAAAATTTCTTATATGCTACAAATTGAGGAAGCATAAAATGCGTTTAAACACATTATCACCTGCTGATGGTAGTCGTAAGATTGCTAAACGTGTTGGTCGTGGCATAGGTTCTGGTCTAGGTAAGACCTGTGGTCGTGGTCATAAAGGTCAGAAGTCACGTTCAGGTGGTTTCCATAAAAGCGGTTTTGAAGGTGGTCAAATGCCTTTGCAGCGTCGTTTACCTAAAGTCGGTTTTGCGTCGCGTAAGAAGCAGTATGTTGCTGAAATACGTTTAAATGAACTTGATTCATGTGGTAAAGATGTGATCGACCTCGATGTGTTAAAAGCAACAGGGATCATTCCACATAAAATTCGCCGTGCAAAAGTAATTCTTTCTGGTGAAGTGAAAAATGCAGTCACGCTTAAAGGCTTAAGTACTACAAAAGGTGCAAAGGATGCAATTGTAGCTGCTGGAGGTACAGTAGAAGAATAAGCCTGACTTGTGATAATAACCAATAAATACCAATAACCAAGAGTAAAGTTGTGGCTAATCAAAATGTTGCTGGTGTGATGGGTAGCTTCTCAGAAGTTAAAAGTCGCCTGATTTTTGTTTTACTAGCATTAATAGTATACAGAACAGGTACGTTTATCCCCATACCTGGCGTTGATCCTGACGCTATGAAAAATTTCTTCAGTGATAATAATGGCACTATTTTAGGTGTCTTTAATATGTTTTCTGGGGGAGCTTTAGAGCGCTTGAGTATTTTTGCTCTAGGTATTATGCCTTACATTTCATCGTCTATTATTGTTCAGTTAATGACGAAGGTGGTGCCCTTCTTTGAGCAGCTAAGTAAAGAAGGTGAGGCGGGCAAGCGAAAAATTACACAATATACGCGTTATGGAACCGTTGGTTTAGCTTTATTTCAAAGTTTCGGTATTGCTATTGCTTTTGGTGGACAAGGAATTGCTTTATACCCAGGGCCCAGTTTTATCTTAACCACAGTAGTAACATTGGTTACAGGTACACTGTTTTTGATGTGGTTGGGTGAGCAAATTACTGAACGTGGCATTGGTAATGGCATCTCTATTATTATCTTTGCAGGTATTGTTGCAGGCTTACCTGCTGCTATTGGTGGCACACTTAAGTTAGCAAGTACGGGGGAGTTATCTCCTGCATTGGTATTATTGCTACTTGTACTTGCTGTTGCTGTGACCGCTTTTGTGGTGTTTGTTGAAAGAGGCCAGCGTCGCGTTACGATTAACTATGCAAATAGGCAGCAAGGTCGGAAGATGATGGCAGGTCAATCAAGCTTTTTACCACTGAAGCTTAATATGGCAGGCGTTATCCCACCTATCTTTGCTTCAAGTATTATCCTTTTTCCTGCAACATTAGGTAAATGGATCAGTGGTGACGGTACAGGTTTGTTAGGGCAGTTCGTTAATATGTTACAACCTGGTCAACCGTTATATGTATTATTTTATGCGTTAGCGATTATTTTCTTTGCTTTTTTCTATACAGCGTTAGTGTTTAACTCACGTGAAACGGCAGAGAATTTAAAAAAATCGGGTGCATTTATACCAGGTATTAGACCAGGTAAGCAAACAGCAAATTATATTGATGGTGTTATGACACGCTTAACAGCAGTTGGCGCTATCTATATTACAATTGTATGTTTATTGCCTGAGTTCTTAATTCTTGGTTGGCAGGTTCCCTTTCACTTTGGTGGGACATCTCTGTTGATTATTGTTGTTGTTGTTATGGATTTTCTTGCTCAATTGCAAGCACATACGATGTCACATCAATATGATGGCTTAATGCAAAAAGCTAATTTTAAATCAAAATCAGGTAAGTCTGGTAATAAAGGTAAATCTAAATCAGGCGGATCAGGTAAGAAAAAGAAATAGGTAATTTTATGAAAGTTCGTGCTTCTGTTAAAAAAATGTGCCGCAATTGTCGTGTTATAAAGCGTAAAGGTGTTGTTCGTATTATTTGTACATATACTCGCCATAAACAACGTCAAGGTTAAGGCCATTGTTTACAGTTATAGCTAACCTTAAACCAAGATTGGCTTGACTCAACATAAACAAGTTAAACTTTTTTATTTTTATATTGATTAATTAAAGAAAGTCGGGTAGTCTGCGCGACTTTCTTTATATTCTGGAGAAGTGAAATGGCTCGTATTGCGGGTATCAACATTCCTGTAAACAAGCATACTGTAATAGGGTTACGCTCTATCTATGGTATCGGTGCTACACGTGCGTCTAGTATTTGCGAATCAGCAAATGTAGCGGCAGATAAAAAGATACGTGAACTATCTGAAGATGAAGTCGAGCGTGTACGTAAAGAAGTTGGTAAATTCATTGTAGAAGGTGATTTACGTCGTGAAGTCTCTATGAATATAAAACGTTTAATGGATTTAGGCTGCTACCGTGGGATTCGACATCGTCGAGGTTTGCCATTACGTGGTCAACACACTAAGAATAATGCGCGTACCCGTAAAGGTCCACGTCGTCCTATTCGTTAAATTACAGGATTAGAAGTAGAAATATGGCAAAGCAGCCCCAAAAAGCACGTAAAAAAGTAAAGAAGAAGATTTCTGACGGTGTAGCACATATCCATGCTACGTTTAACAACACTATTGTTACGATTACTGATCGTCAAGGCAATGCTCTTTCATGGGCAACAGCAGGTGGCTCAGGTTTTCGCGGCTCACGTAAAAGTACTCCTTTTGCTGCACAGGTTGCTGCAGAGCGTGCAGGTAATGCTGCGAAAGAATACGGTGTAAAGAACCTTGATGTAATGGTTAAGGGCCCTGGTCCTGGTCGTGAATCAGCCGTTCGTTCGTTAAATAATGCAGGCTTTAAAATTGGTATCATTACTGATGTTACGCCAATACCTCATAATGGTTGCCGTCCACCTAAGAAACGTCGTGTTTAGGAGCAAATAGTAATGGCTAGATATACTGGACCCACTTGTAAATTAATGCGTCGTGAAGGTACTGACATTTACCTTAAAGGACGTGGCAATTCAATAGAAAATAAATGTAAACTGGATAAAGTGCCAGGTGTGCATGCGGAACGTCGTACACGGTTAACTGATTATGGTATTCAGTTACGTGAAAAACAAAAAGTACGTCGTATGTACGGTGTTTTAGAAAAGCAATTTCGCAACTATTATAAAAAAGCGAGTAGACAAAAAGGTTCTACAGGTGAAAATTTACTTTCATTACTAGAAACACGTTTAGACAATGTTGTTTACAGAATGGGCTATGGTTCAACACGCTCGGAGTGTCGCCAGCTTGTTAGCCATAAAGCAATTCTTGTTAATGGTCAAAGCGTTAATATTGCTTCTTATCAAGTTCAAGCAGGTGATGTTGTTTCTGTTCGTGAAAAATCTAAGAAACAAGCACGCATTGTTGAAGCTATGTCAATTGCTGAGCAATTAGGTCTTCCTGAATGGGTTGATGTTGATCCTAAAAAACTAGAAGGCACGTTTAAAACAACGCCTGACCGTAGTGAATTACCTGCTGAAATCAATGAGTCGCTAATTGTGGAACTTTACTCTAAATAAGTAATTAAACATAAGTAGCTAATTTAGATATAAAGCTAAATTATAAGTGATTGAAAAGTAGTTGTAACTAGTCGTTAGGTAACGTTTAGGTAAGTAACAGCGTAACTGTAGTAATGTAGTAATTTCATAGGCGCATAAAATATGTCTTCAAATACATCAGATTTAATAAAACCAAATAAGATTGATGTAAAGGAGCTAGGTACTCATACATCCAAGATTACCCTAGAACCTTTAGAATCAGGTTTTGGTCATACGATGGGTAACGCCTTTCGTCGGATCTTACTTTCATCAATTGTTGGTGCTGCAGTCACCGAAGTGCAAATCGAAGGTGTAAAGCACGAGTATGAAACAATTGACGGTGTGCAAGAAGACGTTATTGATATCTTACTTAACCTGAAAGATCTTGCTTTGCGCTTAAATGCAAAAGAGTCTGTTACGTTGAATTTGAGCAAACAAGGGCCTGGTGTGGTTACTGCTGCTGATATTTCGCTTGATCATGATGTTGAGGTGATGAACCCTGATCATGTGATTGCAACATTGACAACGGATGCACGATTAGAAATGACTCTACACGTAACAACAGGACGTGGTTATCAGCCTGCTGCGACACGTCGTGGTACTGATGCCGCTGATTTACCTGTAGGAACATTAGTGCTTGATGCGAGCTATAGCCCTGTTCGTCGCGTTGTTTATAATGTTGAGTTAGCACGTTCAGGCGAACGTGCCGATATGGACAAGCTTATCATTGATTTGGAAACGGATGGTTCGATTGAGCCAGAAGAGGCTATTTCAACCTCAGCGCAGATTTTACAGAATCAGTTAGCAGTATTCTTTAACCTTACTCTGGAAGAGATTGTTGAAGAAGCACCAAAAGAGCCTGAAATAGAGCCTGAATTATTGAAGCCTGTTGATGATCTTGAGCTAACGGTTCGTTCAGCAAATTGTCTTAAAGCAGAACGAGTCTACTATATTGGTGATTTGGTTCAGAAAACAGAAACAGAATTACTAAAAACGCCTAATTTAGGTAAAAAATCGTTAACGGAAATTAAGGATATTCTTGCCTCTAGAGGTTATACATTAGGTACAAAGCTTGAAAGTTGGCCGCCTACTTCAATAGAAGAGAAAGAAGCAAGCTAAAACGAAACGAGCTTAAAAAACTTAAAAGAACAAAGACTCCTTATATTAAATTAAACGAATTACAGGTTATTTAACATGCGTCATCGTAAGATTGGTCGACAGCTAAGTCGTAATAGCAGTCATCGTAAAGCTACTTTACAAAGTTTAACGGTTTCTTTATTGCGTTATGAAGGAATTAAAACAACCGTTGCTAAGGCGAAAGAGCTGCGTCGTGTTGCTGAGCCATTGATTACAAGAAGCAAAGTAGACTCAGTGCATAACCGCCGAATTGCTTTTGCTCGTCTAAGAGATAATGAAGTAGTGGCTAAGTTATTTACTGAACATGGTCCACGCTATAAAGAGCGTCCTGGTGGTTATGTGCGTATTATCAAGTGTGGTTTCCGTGCAGGTGATAATGCTCCAATGGCTTATATTGAGTTGGTTGATCGCCCTGAAGTTAATGAAGAATCTGCGTAAGATCGTTGCTATTTGTACAGATATGCTATTTTTTTAACTCGCATAAAAAATCTAATAAAGAAGCCAGTTTTAACTGGCTTTTTTATTGTGTTGATTTTATTGAGAGCGCTTATTTTGGCGTTTATTGATATCACTTAAGGCACTATTTCTTGCCAGTGGTAACAATACGTTGCCCTTTGTTTTGATAGTGTTGATTATCTTAGGATCTGATTGCAAGGTATAAATAGCAAAGTCCATGCCTGACCAATCTTTGAGTTCTTGTTGAAAAGCGTCTTGTTTTTCTACCTCAAGCTCTACCAATAATATTGCAGATTCAGTGTTAATATGTGTTTGGTTTAACATCCAACATTTGCGGATGTGGAATAGAGTACAAATACGCCTTATAATTTCTTTGTTCGGACTCACTTTATGCATGGCATTTTGCTCAACTAACATAGGTATGATTGGTGGATAATAGTAAACCAACTCTTATAACAGCTGACAGTTCAAGAAAATCAGCACAATTGTTTAATTTTGGTACGATAGCGGCAGTCTTGATTCCTGCCCCATTATTTATTCTTTGGTTTGGGGTTTCAATGGTTGTTTATGCGATGTCTCGGCATCATCCTAACCCATTGGTTGGTGAGTATACCCAACGTGCAGCCTATTACTATTATGCATTAGCGGGATTACTTGTTCCTGTTTTAACGTTTGCCCCTAAAGAATTTCTAATGAACTATTGGTGGGCTTTGTGGCTACTATGTGCTGTTCTTATGGTGCCATTGGCTGTGTGGGAGATTATTCGTTCCAATAAAGAAGAATGGCATGATGTCTATTATGAAACAAATATGGACAGTAATGCTAATATTAATGTCGATATTGATGTAAACAATGCTGTAAAAAACGCTAACGATAAAGAAGGTGATAACGATAAATGAGTGCAATACGAACCAACTGGACGATTAAAGAAGTAGAGAAACTCTACGCATTGCCTTTTAATGACCTACTTTATGAAGCACATAGTTTGCATCGACATAATTTTGCCCATAACCGTGTACAAGTCAGTACATTATTGAGTATTAAAACAGGTGCTTGTCCTGAAGATTGTTCTTACTGTAGTCAAAGCTCACGTAATGATACAGGTCTTGAACGTGAGCGCTTACTGCCTTTGCAAGAAGTGATTGATGCAGCAACAATGGCTAAAAATCAAGGTGCAACACGTTTTTGCATGGGAGCAGCTTGGCGTAACCCTACTGATAGAAGCCTTGATCATGTAATTCGCATGGTTAGTGCAGTGAAAGAGCTTGGTATGGAGACCTGTGTAACGCTTGGTATGTTGACCCAAGTACAAGCAGTGCGGCTGAAAGAAGCGGGGCTTGATTACTATAATCATAATCTAGATACCTCGCCTGAATTTTATGGTGAGGTAATTACCACACGTTCTTATCAAGATCGTCTGGATACTCTCGCTAATGTTCGCGATGCTAATATTAACGTTTGCTCAGGTGGTATCTTAGGCATGGGGGAAACAACACGTGACCGAGCGCGTTTATTACAACAATTGGCTAATTTACCTGTTCAACCCGAATCTGTACCGATTAATGAATTAGTGCAAGTGGAAGGAACACCACTTGCAGGTACTGCTAAACTGCCCTCAATTGATTTTGTGCGTACCATTGCAGTGGCAAGAATTCTGATGCCTAAAAGTTATGTCAGACTTTCTGCGGGGCGAACTGAAATGAGTGATGAGATGCAAGCCTTATGTTTTTTTGCAGGGGCAAATTCACTGTTTTATGGTGATAAATTGTTGACTACAGACAATCCAGAACATAGCAAAGATGATCAGCTCTTTGCTGCTTTGGGAATTAAGCCTGAAGTGGCTAAGTCAGTTAAGTCAGATGGCACGAAGCAAGCGCTAAACGCTTAGAGAGCGTGAATTATGTTTTATAGTAAACACTATGATGTCATCGTAATTGGTGGCGGTCATGCAGGGACGGAAGCTGCGCTTGCGTCAGCACGTATGGGCGTGCAAACCTTATTATTGACGCATAATATTGAAACCATTGGTCAAATGAGCTGTAACCCAGCTATCGGAGGCATT